>JALEGR010000044.1 GCA_022763265.1 Minisyncoccota bacterium
AGTCTGATACGTACCATCAGAGAATCTGATACCTGTATTCTGTCCATGGAGTTCTAGGGCTGCGGCAGTAGATGTACCTGATATGAAAGAGTCTCCTGCAACAGATAGTTTAGATCCTGGAGTAGTTGTTCCAATACCTAGATTACCTGATGATAGTGAGGTACCTGTACCATCTATACCGTTTGAGAATAGTAGGTTACCTATAGATAGTTGGTTACTTGCTGTGGCGCTTTGGGCGTCGATGTTATGGCCGATGAAGATATTGTTTGATCCTGTGGTTAGGTTGTCGGCTGATTGGAAACCTACAGCGATGTTATCACAACCCGTAGTGTTTTTACATAACGCCTGATATCCAAAAGTAGAGTTTCTAAAACCTTCAGTATTTCCACCAAGTGCAAATCCTCCACTGGCTGTATTAAAACATCCCGTAGTATTTGCCAGGAGTGCACAATTACCTACAGCAGTGTTTCCTCTTGCTTCGGTATTAAGACAGAGAGCACCATGACCTATAGCAATATTACTACACCCTGTAGTATTTGACTTAAGTGAATTATTCCCAATAGCAATATTACTACACCCTGTAGTATTTGACTTAAGCGCATGATATCCACTCGCGGTATTAAAACTTCCCGTAGTATTACTCATCAAACTCTGATACCCAACCGCAGTATTACGAATCCCACTCGTATTAGCAGTAAGTGCCTGATACCCAAAAGCAGTATTGTTGTTAGATGTCAAATCATCATTCTCCCCAGCTTGATACCCAAAGAAGGTAGATTCTCCTAGACCTGTTTGATAGACTCTTGATCCGAATGTAGTTGTAGCATTGAAAGTAGAGGTAGCAGTAGTACCAATACCGCCTGTAAAGATTACTGGGGTTGATGTAGAAACAGATGAAGCCCAGCCTGAGGCCGCAACAAATGGGAAGGTGTGGTCTTGACCAGAACCTCCGCCTGTAGCTGCTGTTGTTTGTATAGTTCCATCTGCAAATTCAATACCCCAGCCTGAGGTAGAGAATTTTAGGGCACCAGCAAGGGTTGATGTTGCTGTAGTTGAGGTTGCAGTGAAGTAATTAGCTACGATCTGTCCTGTTACTGATAGTTTGGCATATGGTGATGATGTTCCAATACCAAAGTTACCTGTAGTTGTAGCGTATGTAAGGTCACTAGATGCCCCAAAGAGTCCGTAGTTGTTGTATTGGATGTTGCCAGCAGATCCTTGTGGGTCATGATCTACACTACAGTTAGTGTCTCCCGGAGAACATGATGGGTCTAATGTTTCTCCTGCTGTGTATGGACTAGATGGTGGGGCGGCATAAGCGATACGAGTTGGAGGAAGAATTATAGAAAGTAGTATGTCAGAGAAAGAAGTATCTGATGGTTCTTCTATAACTTTCTCATCATTTATGTTTATGTCTGTATTAGTATATATACCTTTGGATATCAAAGAAAGAACTAAGGCATACAGAAACACCTTTATGGATACTAAAAATCTACTGCTTTTTCCCATGGTTTATAGTTAAATAATAACATTAAGAACATGTAAACGCTTTAAATTATTGTGGATAATTAGAAATTATCGTAATGTATAGAAGAAATGATAATTTTTGAGAGTAATGGAGAAATACCAAAGGATGTCATGGCAACAGCTGTAGTTTCTGCCATGAAAAAGAAGTATCCTAATGAAGATATTGTTGTTACAACTCTAGCCCCAGAAATTTGGCTGCATAACCCAAATGTTTACAGGGTGTACAACCTACATAGTATCCAGTATTTCTACGATGATTATATAAAGGATAAGAATCCAACTATTTTCAAGTACGACCCTTATAGAGAAACTGATTTTATAACTCAAAAGAAGCACGTTATAGATATTTGGTGTAATTCATGCAAAGTAGATAGAAATAACCAAATGCCAGAAATACACTTTACAGAAATGGAAAAAGAAATCGCCCAGAACTTTATCGATCTACATGCAAAAGGTAAAAAAACCTGCCTCATTCAACCGGAGGGTGCTGTTAATATAATGCCATACCCTACTCCGTTTTCTAGAAACATGCACAAGAAAACAGTCGAAGAAGTAGTATCACACCTAAAAAAGGAGGGCTATATCATATTTGTTCTAACCGGGAATGAACAAAACGATATCCAAGACACGATACCAGTAAAACTACCGGGCTTCCGAGAAACACTAGCAACGATGATGTTTGTCGATAAAAGACTTCTTATTGATTCAGTTGCACATCATGTTGCAACAGCCCTTAACCTACCTTCTGTAATCACCTGGAATACTTTGACACCAAAAGTGCAAGGGTACGAGATGCATAATAATATTTATCCAATTGCTGACACTGACTTAATTACCCTGGAGGATAACTTTGTAAATGAATTTAGGCTAACAGGGATACTTCCAGAACAAAAGCCAACTTATAGTAAGGAAATACACAGAACTGAAGAGATAATTGAAGCATTAGATTTATGAAAACTTTGATATTAAACATCCAAGGTGGAGTTGGAAAAAATATTGTAGCTACAGTTCCGGTAAAACAATATAAAAAGGAAAACCCAACAACAGAGATAATTATAATAACCCCATATGGTTTTATATGGGATAACAATCCAAATATCTCAGAAGTTCTCCATCCGGAAAAAACTCATTCTCTGTATCAAAGAAGGGTTAAAAATAAAGAAGTAATTATTTCAGCATCTGATCCGTATCAAGAACAAGAATATATTCTAAAAGATAAACATCTAGCTGATATATGGTGTGAAATATTAGATGTCGAAAGAGAAGAAGAAATGCCAGAACTATTCTTTACTGATAAAGAAAAGGAAGAGGCAGAGAGAGTATTAAAAAAAGAGGGTCCAGTATTTATGATTCAAACCAACGGTGGTGCTGAAGGGTTTCAGAAATATCCAATATCTTGGGCACGTGACCTACCGCTTAATACTGCTCAAGAAATAGTTGATGAAATGAACAAAAAAGGATACAGAACAATACATTTAAGAAGAAAAGATCAGCCGCAGTTAGAAAACACAGAGTATGTAGAAGTGTCCCTTAGAATACTTCTATATATGATTACTCTAGCTAACAAAACACTACTAATCGATTCTGTCTTTCAACACGCCCTTGCTGCACAAGGAAAAAAATCTGTAGTTTGCTGGATTGTGAATGATCCTAAGAATCTTGGCTATGATATACACGAAAACATAATAGCACCTGAACAAGAAGGACATAGACATCATTTAGAATCATACCTAGAGAGAGATGATATTACTGGCGCAATTCATCAGTATCCATATAATACTACTGAAATTTTTCCTAAAGAGGAAATACTTAAGCTACTAGACTCAAAGGCCTCTATAGCGAGATAGAAATAGATCCCGCAAAGCTATTTTATTCCTCAACTTACACTACCTTAAAGTCCTCATGGATAATTCCATTTTTGGCCTTAATCTTTTCTGAAGTAAACACATGCATATAACTTCCATCTGGATTCTTTTTCTCAATAGTTACATAGTAGTCACCCTTAGGAACAAGACAGAAGTACCTTCCATATGCATCAGATATTCTTTTGACGATAGGCTCAGTAACTCCTTCTGCATAAACTTTAATGATTGAGAATGACAGTGGGTTTCTTGTATCTCTTTCAACAATATGACCACTTCTCTTTGGCTTAAGGCCCAAAATTCGTAGAACTAGCAGGAATATATAGACTCCAAAAACAATTAGGTTATATGGTGCAGGAGAGGCAAACAGAGCAACAAGTGACATCAGAAATCCAACGATGAAAGCAATCTCAATAAATTTTGAGAACCAAACATCAAACCTAGAGTAGAATCTCATCAGTTTCTTATCTTTTTTAGCAAACTCGTTCCAATCAAACTTAATAGGATCCATTGGAATGTTTTTTGCAATTACCGCATCTTCCTCATCAAGATTAACCTCACTTCCAAAGTATAGATTTGAATACAATTCATCCTGACCTTTACCAGCCAACTGTCTTGAAGGGTATGTATAATTTGTCTTATTGGCTTCTAGAATATAACTTCCTGGATTCACCAAAAAACCATACCTACCATCTATATCAGTAATAGCAGTAGATACTTCCTTACCATTTAAGTCTTTCAAAACTACGTATGCAGGGTCAAGTGGTTGTTTCGTGACGGAGTCATATACAGTACCCCAAGGACGATATTTCTTTCTAAGACCCAAAAATGAAAGAAGAACTGTCCAAATTCTAATAGGCAATGTTACTAATTCTCCCGCACTCACAGGATTAGCAAGAAGTGCTGTTGAAGAAACCAGAGCACCACCAACAACACCAGTAGTACTTACCACCCTTGAAGAAACAACACCGACTGGGTCATTGGCTATAAAATCAGATGTTTTTTTGGAAACATTAGTTACTACGCTACCAGCACTTGTGATGACGTCTCTGAAAGTCTCAACAACAGTATCTACAACATTATCAACACCCTCATCAAGGACTGACTCATCTGGCCCATCTTCATCTAGGACAGGTTCTTCCGTGACCGGTTCCTCAGATGGTTCTTCCTCAACTTCAGGTACTGGTGGAATAGGTTCCGGTTCAGGATCTTCTGTAGGAACAGGTGGCGGTGTAGAGACGGATGTTGAGCCAGAAACTGTGCCCTCACTTGATGGTACCCATGAAGTTTTGACTTTGTAGTCGTCAGTAGCACATACAGACTCATCATCACAGTTAAAAGATATCCATCCAATATTTTCTGACCAGGCATAGCCAGAGAATATTCCAGTACCAGTGTTTATAGTTACACCACCATTTGAAGGAGCGAAGTTGATCCAGCCAGTTGCCTCACCCCACGCATAGCCCGACAAATTACCTGATCCATCATTAATAACGCCACTATTACTAGGAGAAAGATTGATCCAACCAAGAGTTGATCCCCAAGCATAGCCTGTAACTGCTGAATCTGTAACTGTAACATTGCCCTCTGAAGTAGCGAGGTTAATATAGCCATAACCATTTAATAGAGGTTTGGCTGTTTTATAGGTAGTATCGATATTTCCTGCAAAAACTATACCTATACCAAGTAGGTATGCAAAAAACGAACCTAGGATAACCTTCCCTAAAAAACGCATACAGTCTAATTATATAACACTTTAGTTCTAGAAGCTGTTGATAAAAACTACTTCTTCCAAAAGTTTAATTCTTTGTATTTATCAGCAAATCCCCCAAGAACCTTAGGCCACTGAGGTTCCATTGGCTCAACCTTACTTTTTATTTTATGTAGATCTTTAAAGCCATGCAAAGCATCATTCTCCCAGGTAACTTGTTCTACATTATTAAAATCATGTTCAAAAGGTTCTTCTCCTAAAAACTGATATATCTGCTTAAATGTACCCTCTGGATCCCTAGTCATATCGTCAAAATCAACTAGAAACATCCTGTCCCGAAAACCTCTTTGGATTGCATCTGTTACCCTTCTATAAGCCAGACCAACTGGCTGGTCCTGTTTCATCCAAACATCACTTCTTCCTTGCACGGTCTGAAATTGAAAATAAAAATCTGACTCCTGAGAAATCTGTGTGTCAACAGAGTTTTTTCTCCAAAGTTTCTCAAAAGATGCAAGAACGTCTCGCAGGTCTCTAACTGGCACGAGAACCTTTGCCTTATGTCCAAGAACATGTTCAGCCATCTCAAGCAAAGACAACCAACCCCTACTTTTATCAAAAACAACTGGTTTGTCTATATCGGCATAGTAATTATCTAAAATACCCCGTAAAACTCGAAGTTTTGCTGAATCATTTGGACTAGCCTGAAATTCAATCAGCTTGTCCCACTGATTCCTAACTCCAAACATGATGTCCATAATTCCACTAGTGGCAGTGGCATGGAATCTAGGGTTTTGTGCCAAAATGTTTGCCAAAAGAGTTGATCCACTCCTAGGAAAGCCTGATATAAAGTAATACTCCTTATCGCCCATTACACCTATTATGCACCTATCAGCTCTTTTATCAACTTAGCCAAAACTTGAGGATTGGCACTACCTTTTGTCTCCTTCATACCTTGTCCAATTAGGAACTGCAGAGATGATTCTTTACCGTTCTTATATTCTTCTACAACACTGTTATTTTCAGATAGGATTTTGTTCACAATTTCAAGCAAAGGCCCCTCATCAGACTGCTGGATCAAATTATTTTTTTGAGCTACTTTCTCCGTATCACCACCTTCTTCATATAAAATCTTCAAAGTATCCTTAGCACCGCGAGAAGATAAAGTTCCAGAAGTAACCAACTTAGCCAAATCTTTTAGGTTACCAGTAGAGACTTTGCCAAAACCACCAAGACCAACCAGGTCAGATGTTATATAGTTTGAGATGATCTTAACTTCTTCTAGTGGGGCATTCTTCACTTCCCCATCAAAATACTCGCCCAAAGACATGTCAGAAACTAGCATCTCTACCTGATCATTTCCTAGTTCGTATTTTTGGTACCTTTCTCTCCTTTGCCACGGTAATTCAGGCAACTCCTTTATATTGAAATCAGCAATCTCTGATATTTTTAGTTTTGGAATATCTGGGTCAGGAAAATACCTATAATCTTCAGCGTACTCTTTATTCCTTTGAGAAAAAGTTACCTGCTTCTCATCATGCCACCCCCGTGTCTCT
Source organism: Minisyncoccota bacterium (assembly GCA_022763265.1). Classification (GTDB taxonomy): domain Bacteria; phylum Patescibacteriota; class Minisyncoccia; order Phycocordibacterales; family CAJQIN01; genus CAJQIN01. Next base: position 6,654 of record JALEGR010000044.1, read on the forward strand.
TGAACAACCTTTTCACCATTTTCAAGTAGTGCAATTTGCCTTTTGATCTCAAAATCAATTGCCTTTTCAAGAGAACGAAAAGAATTAAGGTTTTTTACTTCAACCTTTGTCCCAAACTTATCATCAGAAGATACAGAAATGTTTGCCTCCAATCTCATTTCTCCTTTTTCCATGTTAGCTTTTGAAACTCCTAGGTATTGTAACAATAGCTGAAACTCTTTAGCAAATTTAGAAGCTTCCTCAGAGGAGGTTATAACCGGTTCAGTAACAAGTTCCATTAAAGGAACTCCTGCTCTATTATAGTTAACTAGAGAATAATCATCTTTGTGTTGAGAGGTACCAGTATCTTCTTCTAAGTGGATACGAGTCAATTTAACACCTGCGATTTTCCCTCCTGATACTAAAGGATACTTGTACTGACTAATTTGATATCCTTTTGGGATGTCTGGATAAAAGTAGTTTTTTCTATCGAACTCTGTAAAATCAGCGATTTCCCCTTCTAAAGCTACTCCAACCATAATTACTTTCTTAACTGCCTCTTTATTAACTACAGGTAATGTTCCTGGATGAGCTAAATCAACAGGTGTAATATTTACATTAGGTGAGCTTTCTTCAGAGTCATTACAAGATCTAGAAAACATCTTTGTCTGTGTTTCTAGTTCTGCATGTATCTCAAGCCCAATTGTTGGTTTATATTCCATCTATCTTATTATGATACCAAATAATCACTTAGATTCTTTATCTTTTCATCATCAATAATAGAGAAAGGAATGACTTTTCTACCCAAAGATTCTAATTTAGCCTTCTTCATCTCCCACTTATCATCAAGGTCAATTTTGCTAAGAATGATCACTTCTTCTTTTTTTGATAACTCATAATCATACTCACTTAACTCACCTCTGATTTCATTGTAAGCAGAAATAACATCTTCATTTTCTACAGAAATTACATGAAGAATCTTTTTGGTTCTTCTAATGTGTCTTAAAAATTTATGGCCAAGACCTTTACCAAGAGATGCACCTTTTATAATCCCAGGGATATCCGCAAGGACTAGTCCATAAAGAGCACCTAGATGTGGATCAAGGGTAGTGAATGGATAATCCCCTATTTTAGAATTTGAATTTGTTATTGTGTTTAACAAACTAGATTTTCCAGCATTTGGAAAACCGACCAAGCCAATATCAGCGATCAGCTCAACTTCGATATAAAAATCTGCTTCCTCTCCAGCTTTTCCTGGAGTTGTCTCCTTTGGAGTAGTATTTCTCGAGGATTTAAAATGCTCATTACCATATCCACCAGAACCACCATGAAGAACTAGTTCTCTTTGACCCTCTTTCAGAAGGTTAAACACCTTGCCGTCTTTTTTATTAGTAACAATTGAACCGATTGGAACTTTTAGAATGAAATCTTCTCCATTCTTACCCTCTTTTGATCTAGATCCACCAGGCTCTCCATTGCCCGCCTCAAACTTCTTTTCGTTTAAATAACTAGACAAAATATTTAGGTCTCTTACAGCCTCCACAAAAAAATCTC
>JALEGR010000045.1 GCA_022763265.1 Minisyncoccota bacterium
AAGCCAGCTAAGAGAAAAGCAGCTAAGAAAACAACAAAGAAGAAGGCTACAAAAAGAAAGCCAGCTAAGAGAAAAGCAGCTAAGAAAACAACAAAGAGAAGGAAGAGGAAATAGTCTCTATGTCAAAAAAGTCCCTGTCTAGGGGCTTTTTTGTTTATGTGTTAGAATGGCGCTGTTATGGGTTTTTGGGATAGGTTTCTGCAGTCTAGCTCTAGTTCCAAGATTAAGAAGATAGAGCCAATAGTAAATAAGATAAACTCTCTAGAAGGAGAGGTTGGTGCTTTATCTGATGCAGAACTTAATGCAAAAACAGTTGAGTTTAGAAAAAGATTGTCAGACGGTGCTACTTTGGAAGATATTCTACCGGAAGCTTTTGCTGTCGTAAGAGAGGCTTCAAAAAGAACGCTTGGAGAAAGACACTTTGATGTCCAGTTAATTGGAGGTATCATCCTTTCTCGTGGAGATATTGCTGAAATGAAAACTGGAGAAGGAAAAACTCTTGTTGCCACACTTCCAACTTATCTACACGCACTTTCTGGAAAAGGGGTTCATGTTGTTACTGTAAATGATTATCTTTCACGGAGAGATGCTGTATGGATGGGACAGATATATAACTTTCTGGGTCTTTCTGTTGGCATTATAAATCAAAATCAATCATTTTTATATGACCCAAATCATTCTAGACTTGATGAAGAAAGAGATGAAATTGGGTCTTTTAAGGTTGTTGATGATTTTTTGTCGGTCTGTGGGAGGAGTGAGGCATATGATGCAGATATAACTTACGGAACTAATAGTGAGTTTGGTTTTGATTATCTTAGAGACAACATAGAGAGAACTGAAGATAAGTTAAGACAAAGAGGGTTCAATTATGCAATCGTTGATGAGATAGACTCTATTTTAATTGATGAGGCTAGAACACCTCTTATTATATCTGCACCAATGTCTCAGACAGAAGATCTGTATAAAATTTTTTCTTCTATAGTATCTTCATTTAAAGAAGACGAGGATTATACGAAGGATGAGAAGCACAAGAGTATTGAACTAACAGATAGCGGTATAGAAAAAGCCGAAAAAGCACTGGGTATTGGAAATATCTATACGGACAAGGGTATAAAGTATGTGCACCATCTGGAAACTGCTGTTAGGGCCAAAGCACTTTTCCAAAATGATGTTGACTATGTCATTAGAGATAATCAGGTAATTATAATTGATCAGTTTACGGGCAGACTACAGTCAGGCAGAAGGTGGTCAGAAGGATTACATCAAGCGATCGAGTCAAAAGAAGGTGTGCCAGTTCAACAAGAATCAAGGACTTTTGCATCTGTCACTTATCAAAACTTTTTTAGAATGTACGACAATTTATCTGGAATGACTGGTACAGCAGAAACTTCTGCAGAGGAATTTTATAAAGTATACGGTTTGGACACTGTAGTTATTCCAACCAATAGGCCAATATCAAGGAAGGATTATGACGATTTAATTTTTCAAACAGAAAAAGGAAAATTCCAAGCTCTAGCTAGGAAAGTAAAAGAATTGAATGATAAAGGACAACCTGTTCTTATTGGTACTATTTCTGTTGAGAAGAATGAAATGTTATCAGAATTTTTGCGTAGAGAAGGTATCTCACATGAACTACTTAATGCAAAAAATAATGAAAGAGAGGGGGAGATTGTGGCACAGGCTGGTACCAAAGGTGCTGTCACAGTTGCAACAAATATGGCTGGACGTGGAGTTGATGTAAAGCTTGGAGGAAATCCTGCAACTAAAGAAGAATATGAAGAGGTTAAGAAACTTGGTGGTCTATTTGTTATTGGTACTGAAAGGCATGAGGCTAGAAGAATCGATAATCAGCTTAGGGGTAGGTCGGGTAGACAAGGAGATCCGGGAGAAACACAATTTTTTGTTTCGATGGAGGATTCTCTAATGCGTGTTTTTGGTCCAGAAAAAATAAAAAGTATGATGGGAAGACTTGGTATACCCGAGGATGAATCTATTCAAAATAGATTCATAACTAGATCTCTGGAATCAGCACAAAAGAAAATTGAAGGATTTAACTTTGATGCCCGTAAATCAGTTTTAGATTATGACGATGTTTTGAACTTCCAAAGAAAAACAATGTACCAGAGAAGGTCAGATGTGCTTAAAGGGGATAGCTCTGTTGTAAAGAAGTACGTTGATGATCAAATTATACCAGTCGCAGATGATTTTGTTGTAAAATTTATTGAGAATAAAGTTAAAGAATCTGGAGAAGAAATGTTTTATACAAGTCTGAAGCAACCAATTCTTCAAACTATGGATATCTTCTGGGTTGATCATTTGGAAGCTATGGACTATTTGAGATCAAGTGTGAATCTGAGAGCTTATGGTCAGAGAGACCCTTTGGTCGAGTACAAAAAGGAAGGTCTGTCTTTGTTTAAGGAGATGGAGGCTTCTGTAAAACAAAAGATAGCTGAAGTGATACCTCATGTTGATGAAATTACATCCAGAGTTGAAGATGTGGAGCTAAAAGAGAACCTTTCAAAAGGGGACCCCTCTCGACTTAGATCTGAAAAAATAGGAAGGAATCAAAGAGTTCTGATTGAAAAAGGTGGAGTTGAAAAAGAGGTAAAATATAAAAAGGCAGAATCTTTGATAAGGGATGGTTGGAAAGTTAAGGCTATAATATCTTGATAAACTCGTTTATTACATATATAGAAAATGTTCTCTTACCTCTTGGGGCCTGGGGTGTTTTTCTTGCAACTTTAATAGAGCAGATCATTGCACCAATACCATCTGCTTTTGTTCAATTAGGCTCTGGGTTTTTTTTAGTAAAGACAGAGTCATTTCTTGAGGCTCTATGGAAAGTTGCAACTATAGTAGCCGTACCATCAGCTATTGCCGTTGGAATTGGGTCTGTCGTAGTCTACTACATTGCTTATTTCATAGGAAAACCATTTGTAGATAAATTTGGTTCTTTTCTTGGGGTCTCTTGGCAAGAAGTTCTAAAGATACAAAGTAACATGAATTCATCTAGAAAGGATGACTGGGTGGTTTTCTTTCTAAGAGCAATGCCCGCCGTTCCTACTATCGCAGTAGATCTATTTTGTGGCATGGTTAGGTATAGTATATCTAGATACATATTTCTAACTTTGACTGGAACTTATGTTAGGGCAGTTATCTTTGGAATGGTGGGCTGGTCAGTTGGTGAGCTTTATATAAGATATTCTGAGTTTATAGCACATATAGAAAAGTACATTTTGTTTGGAGCTGTGTTAGCTGTGATAATATTTGTTTTTGTAAAGAGGTATAATAATAAATAAGTATGCAAACTTTTATAGCATTTATGGCAATACTTGGTCAGTTAATGATTGTTTCCTCAACAACTGTCTTCTTTTTAGTCAAAGGTCTCAGACAAAAAATTAGAAATTTTTCTAATAGATACGCTTATATTATAGTATTTTGGGTATCACTCCTGGCTACTCTTGGTAGCCTATATTTCTCTGATGTGGTTGGGTGGGAACCATGCACTCTCTGCTGGTATCAAAGAATAGCAATGTATCCTATTGTAGTTATTTCTGCTATTGGTATATGGAAACAGGATTTGTCTGCTAAAACTTACATGCTCATCCTTTCTATCATGGGTTTTATAATCGCACTTTATCAAATATATATCCAGGTTTCAGCTTCAATGGGTTCAAGCCTAACTGGTTTTTGTTCAACTATTGGCGCGACTGATTGTTCATCAGTTTACATGATTGAATTCGGATACGTTACTTTTCCTGTTGTTTCCGCCACGGTATTTTTAGCTATAATTTCAATCCTTTCTTTTAAACGTGAATAATATAATCAAAAAACACAATGGCCTTACTTCTGTAGAGGCAGTAAGACTATTAAAAGAATATGGTCCAAATGAGTTGCCGACCAAAAAGCCAGATGGTTTTTTAAAGATTCTGATAAGGCAATTTGTTAGTCCTTTTGTCTCGATACTGGTGCTGGCTGCTGTGATACTCATTTTTCTAAATGACTATACTGATGCATTAGTTATTGCAATGGTTCTTTTGGTAAATGCAATAATAGGTCTTATTCAAGAAGGTAAGGCGCAAAATACTCTTTACGCACTAAGAAAATTTACCAATACAAAAACTTTAGTGATTAGGGATGGGCAGGAGGTTCGTATAGATTCTAAGCACGTAATACCGGGTGATCTTTTGGTTTTGAGGTCAGGGAATAAGATACCCGCAGATGCAGAACTTATAGAGTCTGAAGATATAAAAGTGAATGAGTCCTCGTTAACTGGTGAGTCAGAGCCGGTTTATAAAAATATTTCCTCAGTCGAAGAGAATGGAAACAAGGTTTTTAATGGAACATATATTGTCTCTGGATCTGGAAAGGCCATTGTAACTGAAACTGGTGGCAGGACTGTCATTGGATCCATTTCAAAAAAATTGGGAAACCTTGATTCTGAAGTTCCACTTAAGAAGAATATAAGGCAGTTATCCAGGGTTATTGCCTTTGGAACACTGATTGCTTCATTAGCTTTGTTTATTTTTGGACTCTGGGCTGGTTATGGATCCAAAGACATGTTCTTTACGGCTGTTGCGATTGCTGTATCTGTTATACCAGAAGGGTTGCCAGTTGCTATAACTCTAGTGCTGGCTCTTGGAGTTTATAGAATGGGTCAGAGAAATGCTTTGGTAAAAAGAATGCAGGCAGTCGAGGCTCTTGGTCAAGTAGATGTTGTTGCTGTTGATAAGACCGGCACTATTACTAAAAATGAGTTAATGATTACAGAGGTTTATGTAGATGATAGGGCTCATGTCGTAGATGGTTCTGGATATATAAATGAAGGTAAGGTTTATGTAGATGATCGTCCTATAAACCCGGTAGATCACTTAGGTTTAATGAAAGTTTCTAGAATAGCCACCCTGTCATCCGATGCTTCTGTTTATAGAAAGGAAGAAGATTCTGCTTGGGAAGTCATTGGAGATCCAACAGAGGCAGCCATGGTTGTTTTGGGTGCTAAAGTTGGAATTGATAAGGAAGCCTTGTCTAGTGAAATTGATTTGATTCATGAAATACCCTTCAAGTCTGAGTTGCAGTACCATGCAACCTTATACAAGGAAGGATCAAAGAGGTACATGTATGTGGCAGGATCCCCGGAAAAGATTGTGGATAGGTCATCTCATATCCTTACTTTAGATGGTCAAGGGGAATTTGATGAAAAGAAAAAACAAGAGATTCTAGATAAATTATCTGAAATGTCTGGAAGGGGTTTGAGGGTTCTTGCTGTTGCAGAAAAAGATACTAAAAAGGATACTATTGACGATGGAGATGTTAAGGGCCTTTCTTTTGTGGGTCTTGTTGGTATGCAGGACTCTTTAAGAGAAGGGGTTGTAGAGTCTATTACTGTGGCTAAGAGAAACGGTATAGATATAGTAATGATTACTGGAGATTATAAAGGCACAGCTGTAGCTATTGCTAAGCAAGCTGGGGTGTTTACAGATGGAGACGCTGTTCTTACTGGTGAAGAAATTGACAGAATGACGGAATTAGAACTAGAGAAACAAATTGATAAGGTTACTGTTTTTGCTCGAGTTTCACCAGATCAAAAGCTTGCAATTATCAACGCCTATAAAAAGAATAAGAAGAAGATAGCAATGACAGGTGATGGTATAAACGATGCTCTCTCTTTGGTGGCAGCGGATCTTGGAATTGGTATGGGTATTACTGGAACTGAGGTGGCAAAGGAAGCATCCGATATTGTTCTTTTGGATGACAATGTCAGGAGCATTCTATCTGCTGTTGAGGAAGGTAGGACAATATATTCTGTTATTAGAAAGATTATTCTCTATCTTTTCTCTACAAACCTATCTGAATTGTTCGTTATCATTTTAGCACTAACATTGTTTTTACCTCTACCACTCCAGCCAAGTCAGATATTGTGGCTAAATCTTATTACAGATGGATTTCTCGTATTGGCTTTTGTATTTGATCCGAAGACCTCAATTGGAGATAAAAACTATACTAAGAAAAATGGTACCTTTATTATTAGTAAAGCCATGTTCCTAAGAATGGCAATGCTTTCTCTTGTAATGACTTTAGGTACATTTTTCATCTTTCTCTATTATCAGGATAATTTAGTTAAGGGCTGGACCATGGCCATGACAACCATGGCCTTCTTCCAGTGGTTCAACATTTGGAATGTTCGATCGGTTGATAAAACTGTTTTTTCAAAAGATTTAATATCTAATCCTTACTTAATCGTAGCTGCAATTGTTGTTATTTTATTACAGCTACTTGCTGTATATAATCCAATCATGAATAAGATTCTGGAAACAACGCCACTTGCCCTATCTGAAATTTTAATTGTTATTGCAATCAGCTTTAGTATTGTAATAATAGAGGAAATTAGAAAGTTAATAACAAGAATAATATGATATCTAGAGGAATCGCCAGATTAATAATATCAGCACTAGCTCTAATTGCTGTTGCATATCTGTTACCAGGAATTACTGTTTCCAGTTTTTACATTGCTGTAATTACTGCCATTATCCTTGGAGCTGTAAATATTTTTATTAGGCCAATCATATTCCTTCTGACTCTACCTATAAACATAGTAACTTTTGGATTGTTTAGTTTTATCATAAATGGCCTATTGCTTTGGTTTGTTGCTTCTTTTATAGATGGATTCTATATAGATGGATATATAAGTGCCTTACTAGGTGCTATTATATTAGCCTTCTTTGGTTTTATTGGTAACTGGTTTGTTAAGAAAGTTAGCGATGACTAAGGTTGTTACACATGGGGGGAAGTATCATACGGACGATGTTTTTGCTGTTGCAACACTTTCTTTAGTTTACGATGATTTAGAAATACTCAGAGTAAAAAGAAAGGAAAACATACCAGAAGCTGATTTTGTGGTTGATATTGGACAGGTTTACGATGAGGAGTGTAAGTTTGACCACCATCAGAAAGGTGGTGCCGGAGAAAGGGAAGATGGAATTCCATATGCTTCTTTTGGATTAGTGTGGAAAAGATTTGGAATAGAACTCTGTGGTTTGGCAGAAGTTTCTTCACTTGTTGATAGAAAGCTAGTACAACCAATTGATGCATCTGATGTTGGTTTCAGCTATTTTGAATCTAATAAGGGTCTGTACCCATATCTAATACAAGACGTAATCTCTTCGTTCAGGCCAACCTGGAGTGAGGGCGATGACTTTGACGGTTCTTTCAGTAAAGCTGTTGATTTTGCAAAAAATATTTTATCAAGAGAGATAAAGATGGCAAAAGATTTCTTCTCAGCTAAAGGAGATCTAACTCGCGCATACGAGACCTCTTTAATCAAGGAAATAATCACCTTAGATAAAGATGTTCCGTACGGTAGGGAGATTATTAACACTACTCTTTCTGAACATAAGGAGCCTATATATGCTATCTATTATAAAAAAGATGAGCACTCTTGGAGACTTTTAGCTATTAGCAAAAATCCAGGGAATATTATCCAAAGAAAGCCTTTGCCAGAAGAATGGAGAGGAAAGAGTAGTGAGGAAATGAAAGAAATTACTGGTTTATCTAATATAAAATTTGTCCATAATTCCGGATTTCTACTTATTGCCGAATCTCGTGATTCAGTGACAGAGCTTGCTAAGAGGGCTCTTCAGTCGTAGGATACTTGGAATATGGCATTTGTTGATGAGATAACAATACACATGAGGGCGGGCAATGGAGGGAATGGTGTAGAAAGGTGGCTCCATGAGAAATATAAAGAATTCATGGGCCCAGCTGGTGGTGATGGTGGTAGGGGTGGAGATGTTTTTGTGGAGGCTGTAAG
>JALEGR010000046.1 GCA_022763265.1 Minisyncoccota bacterium
CTCCCGAGAGGGCGGGGATGAATGTGTATTTTTACCGCAAGCCAAAGCTTGCGCCACAAAAGGAAACCCCGGGCGCTAGTCCGGGGAGGAGGTCATTTCATACTTGACATAAATAACCAATATGATATGATACTCTTGTTCTGGTCAGAGAGGCTCAGGTGAGTCTCCGGAACAGGGTTCTTTAGATAAAAAGAAAGGAGATGGAGAAAGCATAGTGATTGGAATGACTGGAGAGACGCCGTGCGAGGTGGAATCTCGCACGTAATGTTCGCGGAGCGAATGTCCGTAAAACAACTCTCTAGGAGATTCCACCATGCAAAAGTTCATCACTTGGATCAGCTTGGCCGTTATTGCCTTGCTTCTGCTTATGTCATCCGGCTGTACATCACGCCTTGACGCCGGCCGACTTCTCGGCCTGGATCTTGGCATTTCCGTTGGTGAAGGTACCACAGCCGTTACGACGGCTCTTGACAAGTCGGCACCTGGCGCAAATGTCAGCGCACACAAGCCGACAGTGGAGGCTACTGCGCAATACAGCGTGCGTGGTTTCCGCGGATTGGAGGTCAACCATGAGTGACCTCATACTACAGTGGTTATCTGCCAACGTCGCCGGACCCGTTCCTGGAGGCTTCCAATTCTCTTGGGGCTTCCTTGTTCCAACCGCCGTGCTCGCCGGGATGTATTTCCTGAAGCATAGCGTGTTCGTCAGACGAGGCAAAGGATGATGAATCGAAAGGTTCTGATTCTGGCTATGCTGATCTACTGGGCTCTCTGCTAACCACGCAGGGGGCCCTTTTTATATCTGATATAATATCTATAATGTCAGAAGTTTTGTATAGAAAATATAGACCTGGAACATTCAAAGAAGTTATTGGTCAGGATAAAGTGGTTGATGCTATAAAAGGGGCAATTGATGCGGGAAAGATCTCGCATGCCTATTTGTTCTCTGGTTCTCGTGGTACAGGAAAGACTTCTGTGGCTAGAATTTTTGCTAAAGAGCTAAAAGTTCATGAGTCTGACATTTATGAGATAGATGCCGCAAGTAATACTGGAGTTGATGATATTAGGGATTTGAAAGAGTCTGTTTCTACATTGCCTTTTGAGTCAGAGTATAAATTCTATATTATCGATGAAGTTCACATGCTCTCAAAGGCAGCCTTCAATGCATTTTTAAAAACCCTAGAAGAACCACCAAAACATGTCATTTTTATACTAGCTACTACTGAGATAGAGAAACTTCCCGATACTATTGTTTCTCGTTGTCAGGTTCATAATTTCAAGAAACCTAATCAGAAGATACTTCGAACGCTTGTTTTGAATGTTTCCAAAAAAGAAGGGTATTCCATAGAGAACTCTTCTGCTGATTTGATAGCACTTTTGGGGGATGGGTCTTTTAGGGACACCTTAGGAATACTACAGAAAGTTATATCTTCATCAGGTGACAAGAAGATATCTGTTGAGGAGGTAGAAGCTATTACAGGAGCTCCAAGAGGAGTTCTAGTGCATGAGTATATTAGGGGATTAGTTGAAAAGGATGTAGAGAAGGGGATGGAAGCAGTAAGGGATGCAGGTAAAGCTAATGTAGACATGAAGGTATTTTTTAAACTCATACTTCAGAAGATGAGGTTCTTGCTATTGCTCCGGTATGCACCAAAGATGAAGAGTACAGTAGAGAATAATGTTTCTGAAGATGATTTTAGTTTTCTTCTGGAGATAGCAGAGAATAAGAATTTTACGTACAACTCTGAAACTTTGCTTGTTTTGCTTAAAGCATATGATGATATGAGAGTTTCTTTTATGGAGGAGCTTCCTTTGGAATTAGCTCTTGTGAAAGTTTCGGAAGAATCGTAGTTGTGCTATATTCTTTCTATTGCCCGGTCGTCTAATTGGTAGTGACGCTTGGTTTTGGTCCAAGAAATCGGGGTTCGAGTCCCTGCCGGGCAGCCCACAAAAATACGCCTTAATTACTCCTTCATTTGAGGTACCCTTTTTGAGAGTTAAAACTTTTGATAAGATTGTCATATGTCTAAGAATGTAAAACTTGTTGTATTTGTACCCGAAACTCACACTAGTGTTGTTCGTAAAGCTATGGGTGAAGCTGGTGCAGGTAAAATAGGAAACTATGATTTCTGTTCTTTTTCAACAGCTGGTACTGGTAGATTTAAACCACAAGAAGGGGCAAATCCTCATATCGGTGAAGTAGGTAAACTAGAGTCAGTTTTAGAAGAAAGGATTGAAGTAGTTTGTGAAAGAGATAAACTTCAAGATGTCGTCAAAGCAATAAAAAAAGTTCATCCATATGATGAAGTTGCTTTAGATGCTTATTCACTGGAAGATTTAGATTTTTAATACGAAAAAGTGTAACTTTCTTCCATTAAATAGGTTTTTACTTCACTCAAGGCTCGCAGCAAACTTGTATTTAAACATAAAAATTTCTCAAATCTAGAGTTATTTTTTGATATACTGTAAACATGAAAGAAATGGAAAAAGGTGCACTTGTGTTTCTTCAAGAAAGAG
>JALEGR010000047.1 GCA_022763265.1 Minisyncoccota bacterium
TAGAATGTCTGTTCGTACCCAACACCGTAGGGGTCTACTAAGAGCATCTAGCGCATGTCTTCCGGGACCACCTATTCCGCAGATAATACTATATCTATGTAATTTATTTGTCAAGTAAAACCCCGCACCTTTTGGGTGCGGGGTTAGGGATAGTGTGTCTCAGGCCGCAGTGGTTGTCGGCCAGATTTTTCCCCAAGAACTGATGAGCTCCGGAGAATTTTTCATGATGGAAGTCCGAAAGAACATCGGATCCACCTTGCCCTCGGGGAAGTGGCGGGCGAAGGCTTTCCATTTCTGGTCCATCTCACGAAGGACGGCCAGGAGTGCGCGTTCACTTCGTGCCCCTCTTTGATCGATGAGGGTTTGAGTTTCCTCAAGAATCCTTGCCATGATGTGGGGGAGCGTGCTCTGGCTGGAACCAAGAGCAATCCACTGTTTCGCATAGTCACTTGCCTTCATGTCAGACTCCTTGTCAGGGGGTGATTTTGATCTAGCAATATAATATCACGTATATACTATACTTGTCAAGTTGGGTAGGGGACTTACTTCTTTTTAGATAGGTTTTTCTCTAGCTTTTTTATGTAATCTGGAAGGTCATCCAGGGGAATATTTTTTTGTGATCTGGTTATATTTTCTCGAACAGCAATAGTTCTTTCATGAGCTTCTTTTTTTCCCATAATTACAACATATGGTAGTTTCAAGTTTTCAGCCGTACTTAACTGGCTAGATATCTTATCTCTCATTAATGAATGATACGTAGATATTTTCTTTTTTCTAAGCATTTCTATAACCTCGAGGCTTTTTAATTTGGCCTCTGGTCCAACTTGAACGAAATAAAAATTCTTTTTAGTAACTTTCTTTTTTCTAACACTTGGTTTTATGTCTTTATATGAAAGCCTGATTCCTACAGCTGGTATGTCTTTTCTAAGGCCAATTTTTCTAACAAGTGATCCGTACCTTGATCCAATTGCAAGGATTTTTCCTTTGTTGCTCTTGATTGCAAACGAAGTATGGCTTGAATAGTCTCTGCTTTCGATAAGGTGACAATTCATAACGTAGTCTATGTTGAGTTCTTCTAAATACTCAAGAACATTTTTTAAATGGACTCTTCCAGGTTCTGAGAGAAAAGATATTGATTGTGGGGCATCCTCTATTAGTTTTTTTAAGGTCTTACTTACTTTATTAGTTTTCAAAAGTTCAAAGACATTATCTTTAAATAGTTTTTGCTCATCAGGAGAAAGCGAACTAATGTTCTTTCTAAAGTAAGCTGTTAGTTCTTTTTCAAAGCGACTCAATGCCTCTCTCTCCCCTATGCTGTTTATTTCAAAAACTAACTTTTTGTAACCAGCCTCTTCAAGTATTGCTTTGGCAGTCTGTATGAGTGTGGCCTCAGCTATAGCTCCATTTGCACCAATAATATCTAATCCATAAAAGTTTGTTTTTGGAGGTTTTCTTTTACCAGATTTCTTGAAAGGTAGATCATAGATAATAGACATTGGTCTAGATAGACCACTCCACTCATTTGAGTAAAGACTTATTAAGGTTGCCTTCTCGGTGCAGCGTGATTCGTCTGGAACATTACAGATACCCTTGCACTTTTTTTCTGCATCTTTTGATACCCCAGGAGTCTCTATTGTAATAAAACCGTAAGAGTCTGCAACTTCTGTTGCTCTGTCTAGACTAGTTTTTATTACAAAATCTTTATTATCTTTTTTCATATTTAATTTGAGTAATCACCTGGGAATATTGATATTTGATTTATAGGAATAAGTTGGATTATTGGCCTACCAATAATATGCTTCTTCTCAAGCGGTCCCCAGTATCTTGAGTCAGAACTTCCTGATCTGTTATCACCCATAACAAAGTATTCGTCAGGTGCAAGGGTTACTGATAGATTATCTGTCTTTGTCAGCTTTACATACTCTTCAGAAAGAACTTCTCCATCAATTTTTACCACATTTCCTTCTATTTCAATCTTTTCTCCAGGCAGACCAATTATTCTTTTGATGAAAAAGGTACTTGGATCATTAGGGTATCTAAATATTAAAACAGAGCCTCTCTCTGGATCTTCAAACCTATAGCTTAGCTGGTCAACTATTAGATAATCTCCATTATTAAAAGTAGGGTACATTGACTGTCCATTTACAAGGAATGGTTGGGCAACGAATAGTCTAAAGGGTAGGATAATGAAAACAGCAATAAGGGCAAACTGAAAAATCTCTGTAAGTACACGCTTCATATGGCAAGCATTGTATTATAAATTTAGTACTTAAACAAATATGATAATATTACCCATATGTATATTGTAGGTTTAGGAAATCCCGGAGAAGAGTATGTTGATTCAAGACACAATATAGGAAGAACTGCTCTAGAAACTTTTTCCCAAAAGTACAACTTTTCTGATTGGCAAGATGATAAAAAGACAAATTCTAAGATATCAGAAGGAAAGATTGGGAAACACAAGGCCATGTTGATGCTGCCAGAGACCTATATGAATAAAACTGGTCTGAGTGTAAAGAAGGTAATTACAAGTAAGAAGAAGTTGCAGGATCTAATAGTAATATATGATGAAATAGATTTACCTCTAGGAGAGGTAAAAATAGCACACAATAGAGGTTCTGGTGGTCATAGGGGACTAGAGTCAGTTATAAAAACACTATCAAGTAAAGAATTCACAAGAATTAGGGTAGGAATCTCCCCTGCTACTCCATCTGGAAAAATTAAAAAACCAAAAGGTGAGAAGAAGGTTGTAGATTTTGTCTTAGGAAAGTTTTCTAAAAAAGAAGAAGATAAGTTAAGAAAGGTAAAAAAAGAAGTGCTCGATATGGTTGAGTCTATTGTTACTGAAGGGAGAATAGTGGCAATGAATAAGTTTAATTAAAAACCCTCCGAGAACGTCTCGGAGGGGCCTTGCTGTGTTGTGGACACGTTTTCCAGTAAAGGCCAACCAAAAAATGGAAGGCTTTGACTAGATGCAAGGCTTTTATTTTCTAACATATAAAAAATGCCCCGGCAAGGTTTGCCGGGGCTGGAGTCTTGTCATACGCTTCATGACTTGACGCGAACGACATGCTAGAAGGCGCACGTCTCGAAGTGTGGGAGACTGACTCCAAAGTCTCCAAGTAGTGATTAGCTACTGAACCCCCTGAAACGAGGCTTTTTCGGGGCGTTTTCAGGATCTCTCCTGGCTTTCCTTCGCAGCCGCCTCTTAATAGACCTTTTCATGAACTTCTTGTATCTTTGGCTCTTTTCACCCTGAGAGATTTGCTCGACCATGAAAAGTCCTTTCAGTTGTTTCCGTAGGACATACTAATACACTTTGGGAAAATGTCAAATAAAAAGACCCCGGGAGCATGCATCCCGGGGTCGGTTCCTATTGGCCCCGCCTCGGCATCAGTGCGCCGTGGGGCCTGGCCTTATGGAGCCGTCTCTCAACGTCAGATCAGGGCACAGCGTATTGGCTTATGTCCATCGTGGAGGTTTTGGCTCCTAAACCTCGATCCATAAAAGAGTATAGCACATTGATATTTTTTGTCAAATAAATAAAAAGTCCCAAGTTCTGTGCGCACAAACTTGGGACTGTTTGGAGCTTACAAGATCAGGCACATAATGATGTGTTGGTGGCCCTCAAGAGGTTCAGCTCCAACCTCGACCTTAGTATGATTTTATTCTATTGAATGTATTTTGTAAATAAAAACCCAGAGAACAACGAGCTCTTTGGGGTACTAAAGTGGAAGGACACATAAAATATATCAAAAAACTACCCTCTCGGGTAGTTTTTTGTTTACTTAGCCTCTTTATATGAGAGAGCCATTCTTTGTTCTTTTGGATCAAACAGAGTAACTGTAAAGCTATAGTTTTTACCAAGTTCCAGTGCTTCTCTTAACTCTTCTTCATTTTCAAATTCTGAAATGTGAACTAGACCAGCTATACCTTCTTCAATACTTGCAAGTGCTCCATGTCGGTTGTACTTGATGATGACACCTTCAACCTTATCTCCTTTCTTATATTTTTTCTCAGCCTCAACCCAAGGGTTTTTCTTCATGGCCTTGATTGAAAGAGAAATTTTTCCATCTTTGATTTCAATAATCTTCACCTTCACCTTATCACCCGCCTTGAATAGTATTTTTGGATCTTCAACTAGTGACCAGTCTATCTCTGAAATATGTACTAGTCCCTCTAGTCCTTCTTCAATTTTTACAAAGACCCCAAAGTCAACAACACCTGTAACTTCTCCATCTAGCTCGTCCCCAAGAGAATACTTCTCTATGATCTCTCCTTTATCCTTTTCTTCTGGATTTCTTTCAGAGAATATTAGCTTTCCTTCTTTTGGATCAGCAGTAATTATGGTTACTGATATACTTTCTCCTACAAGCTTCTGTAGCTCCTCAAAAATTTTATCTTTGTCTCCATCTGGAACTCTTGGATAGTGCTCTGTTTTTAATTGAGATGCTGGAAGGAACCCTTGGATACCTTGCCATGAAAGAAGTAGTCCTCCACGGTTAGCTTCAATAACCGGAAGGTCAAGAATAACTTTGTTATTAATAGCTTCCTCGGCCTCAGACCAGATTAGAGCTTGTCTTGCTTCACGTAAAGACAATTCAATGTAGCCCTTGAGACCATCAGTGTCTACTATTTTTGCAGAAACATTATCACCAATGTTTACTCTTTTGATAACATCTCTTGAGTTTATATACTCACGTCCGTAGATAATACCTGTGCCAAATGGGGCAATGTCTACATATACTGCTCCTTTATCAATAGCAATAACTGGTCCTTCGACCATATCGCCTTCTGATGGTGGAGTGGCAATACTTGCTAAGAAGTCTATCTCTGGTGACTTCTCTTCTTTAACTTTTTCCATAATTCTAGTTATAGAAAGGCTTATACTCCCGGCGTACTAACAAATACTTGAGCAAAGTTTACTTTCTATGATTAATAATAAAGGCTCCTTTTATGGAGCAATATGACTATACACTAAGTGTATATAAAAGTAAAAGACCACGAGACCGGGAAGTGTCTCGTGGCCGTGCCGAGTTTGGCAAGACTTTTGTGGTGGTATTGTGTCTTGCCAGAAAACGGAGTCCGATTAAAGTATACATGATGTTATGAAAAAGATCCAGGACGCTAGAAGCATCCTGGATCCGGAGGGAAAAGAGAGCAGGTTTTCTATATGAATTATATCATATAAAAAGGGGACCACGGAGGAGGCGTTTCCGTGGTCCCTGGTGAGGGACGCTGGGTCCAGGGCAGGTCCAGCGCTCGTCAAAGATCTAGTGACTATTATTACATATGATAAATAAAAAGCCAGTAGGGGCAGTAGCCCTACTGGCTCCAAGTTCCGATGGTCGGAGCTTGGGCACTGTCAACCCTTGCATTGAAGGAGGTGCGAGTACAAGCCTAACATACCGTGGGCCAATGCGCAAGTGTCTCTTTCTTAAGTATGGCTATATAAATTAATATGGTTATAAATGACCTCCTCCCCGGATTTCATCCGGGGTTTCCTTTTAAGGTCACATGCTCCGCATGTGAGACCAGCAATATTTGCCGAAGGCAAATATGGTATAAGGATCCATTCATCCCCGCAGTTCCTACGGGGTTTCCTGGTAATTAAAAAAGGCCACGGGGTATCTAATCCCGTGGCCCGGTGCTCTTACGCGAGCACCATCGAGACGCCATTTTCAATATACCAAAAGTGGTGTAAATAAAAAGGGTCTACCAGAGAAACTCTGGTAGA
>JALEGR010000048.1 GCA_022763265.1 Minisyncoccota bacterium
GTCTTTTGAGTACGTGCGACATCCATGAGATCATCTACAGCATTTACCCTGACAATGATTACGTCAATGGTAGCCAGATCATCAGGACTGGTGTAGATGTCAAACTGTTGATCAAGTTCAACCCATAAGCCAGTTTGGCTTGTAAGGTCAGAGACCTGTTTACCAGCCACCTTGAAGATGGCTCTGATAAGGTCACGATCAAAAGAATGGTGTGGGTAATGAATAGGCATCCCTTTTTGGTCCGGAGTAATGATAATCGCATATGGATTAGCTTCCCCGTTAGCAAGATAGTAGACTTCGTCTTTCTCAGCTGCCACCTCAGGAGACCAGCCCATACCATCAATGTGAATCTTGCGAAGACGCGTTGGCTCTTGGCCAATTGCCTTAAGGCAGTCATTGTAACGCCTTAACAATAAAGGTGTTTCCAAAGGAATCAAACCGTTTCCATGCAAACCGCTTTCGATAAGTCGCTTCATAAAGCAACCTCCTTTTTTACTTTTTAATCACTATTGTTTTGTCAAAGAATCCGTGCACAATTTTAATCATTTTTTAAGAAATGTCAAGGTCTTATATAAAAAAGCCGGCGTCACCTCCCTTGAGATGAAACCGGCTTGAGTAAACTCAATAAATGTGCTTTGCAAGCTCTGGGTCATTAGCTCTCCTGTGAGCTTCTTGACGTATCTTAGCTTGCTGCAATTTCTCTTCGACACCACGGCCAAAAGTGACCGAGGCTATCGAGGCTAGATTGTCGAGATATTTGACAGCTTCACGAAACTGAATTTCCGGAAGTGACAAACCTTTTACATTTGCTTGCATCAGCTCCCTTAACATTGAAACCCGTTCGTCGAATTTCTTTGCAAAGAAGAGTGCATGTTTGTCGAACCAGTCTTCAGGACAATCAAAGTCCATGACACGAGCCATTACAGCACTCTGAATGTTACGAACATCACGAGAGCTAAAAGCCGGGAACACTTCCAGAACTGCCTGGTAAAGTTTCCCAAAGAACTGAAGACTCTCAATTCCATAATCCCTTTGGACACTCTCAACGATCCCCCGAATCTGGTCATTCTTTATGTCAGGATCCCCGGTCTCAATATCACTGAGCGACTTGAGACTTCCTTGAGTTTCAAGGAAACCCTGTCCAGGAATCGGTGGAATGTCCACAAAATCCGGAACCTGCTTCTTGAGGCCAGATAGCCACAGGAAGTTTTGATCAACAAAGTCGATATCTGATTCGGCACCATTAATGGCAAACCGAGTCTGAACTCGTGACAACACTGCTGGATCAATTTGTTCAGGCAAATTGGTCATGATATCAATTGCCCAGTTACCATGGTTGATGGCACCAGCACCTTCAGTATGTCGAAGGAAAACACCGATAACCTCTCTGACACCGGAGGAAACTCCTTGCCGGGTCCTGTCTTCGAGGTTGTTCTCTGCATCATCAACTGGTGCATAGATCACCTTATCAGGATCATGCAGACGAGACATCCAGTTCAATGCCCTTTCACCACTTCCACCTTGGAAGGTAGAGATGAGGTTGTCAGGCATTGGCCAGAATACAAAGTTGACCGTACCATCTCCTCCAATTTTTACCTCAGCGACTTCAAAGGCAACACCTCTGCGCTGACAGTATTCATGGATCATGGTAGCCGTTGCAGCAATCTGCAATGACTTACCAGTACCAGGTTTACCATAGCCTAGAGAGATGGGTGAAAATCCACCAAGGACAAGCCACGGATTCCTTTTTTCGATAGGATCGTAGCAGGCCAATCTCATGGCTAGACGTCTGGCATGGTGTTTGGCATCACGATTGCCAACAATTTCATCAAACTTTACCTTTCTGAACTCGTGTGCTGAACCAACAACAACGTTGGTTGGAGTAAATCCGTCGATAACGAAATCTGTTCCCTCAAGCTTATAGTGAGCATTGGCGAAAAATTCCGTATATGACAGAGATGCCATCCTCGCATCAAGCTCTTCCAGGAGCTGTTCAAAGAAGTTGAGGGTAAGCTTCAGAAGCTCAAGATCATTTTTTGCAAGATCCCTCTGCTTCAAGTGCCAGCCGTAGTAATACAGTACACAATTAACAGCAGCATTTGGCAGATCTAGTCTGACCTCAGGAATACCTTTGATCGGAACCTCGATCGCACTTGTCTTTTCTGCTTTATAGCTTGCAAGCTTCCAATGAATATAAGAAGCTGCACTAAAAAGACAAACAAAAGAACCTGTTGTCTTTTTAGCATGGAACTCAGGAACATGACTATCAGACAATTTGCCAGCTGCGTTAGCCGAGACTAGCTGTTCAAGGCCCGAGGTGTTTGCATACAACGCAAACACCTCAAACCCCAGCATGAACCCGGTCCTCACAGCATCAACGACAATTGCCGCATCAGGCGTAAGAAATTCTGCATTTCCTGTGATCCGTTGGATCTCAGAAATAATACTTACTTGATCAGTCTTCTTGCTAGTACCGGGGTGTGTCATGAATTTGAAGTCTTCATCTTTCTTGGCACCCCCGTTAATAGCTGCATCAGCCCGAGAAGATGGAGTCCAGTTTAAAACCTTAAGAGCCGGATCCACCTTCGTCTTATGAGCATTAACAGCTTTACTTTCAATAGTCGTATGAGCGGGACCCTGACTAACTGTCATTTATGCCTCCTTTCGAGTAGGTCACCCGATCAACATCCTTAAAGGGTAGTAGATCAGGCAAGGTCCAATCAATATGTTGCAGTACTGTGTGAGGAATCATCATGATTCGGTTAACCTGAGAAACACCTCTCTCCTTGGCTTCCAAATCATCTTGCGGGATAAGAAAGACTTGTCTTTTCCTCTTACCCAACCATCTTCCAACGACTTGAGTGCCACAGGAATAAACCGTCTCAAACATTAGCTCGAGGACGAAATCACTTTCAGATCCAAACTCGCTTAATAGATCCACAAAGGCTTTACCCCTTCCTCTTGATCCGATAATCGGAGAATGAATAGGCCCAATTTGAACACGTTGGGCAACTGCGGGATGTATGGAATCCCACTGCTCATCAATCTTGTGAGCAATAACCCCAAGACTGGGTGAATGACCGCTAAACAGTTCCACCGACTTCAAGAATGCCTTATACTTATCCATATCATCTTCCAGAGGGAATTCATGTGAATCCTGCTGGAAAGCTAGGCTATGGAAGTAAGGCATATTGTTATCAATGCTGTAGACGGCCCAAGTCAGTACATAACAGCGATTATTATCTTCGGTATCCGCTAAACGCCTTAAATTCCCTGGTGTGAAAAGAAGATACATCTTCTCCTGATCAAGTCCTTCAAAATAACGAACAAGACCGAGCTGTTTCAGTATCTCCTTTTCTCTGAGACGACCGTTCAGCAAATCTTTCACCAACTGGTCTAAGAGGTTGCTAGAACTTGGCAGATCACGTAGGTACTTGTCCCTCTGTTCCAGGTTGGCACTAGCCATATGAATACTGGCCGCATGAGGAAACCCTGAGTCATTAAGGTCAAGAGCAAGATTGTGCTCATCGTCAAAGAGATATCTATGTCTTAGCAAATTTGTTGTGTACAAGAGCTTATCAACCATTGGTTGAAAACTACTGATTAATTCACTATCACTTCCTCTAGCCTCAAACCACAACAGAAGCTTGTGCAAAACATTTGACGACAGGTTAAAGTACTTTGCGTACTCATCACCATTGCCAAGGTTTGCATAATCCCCTGTTTGTATCTGCTCTTGGGCAGTTAGGATTGCCATGTATTTCTCCTTTTTGTTTGGATAAAAAAGACGGGGGTTTTAAGCCCCCGCCTGAGTGTTCACACGTTTTTCTCGGGAGAATTAAGCCCCGGCCGTTTCCAGCTCGGCAAACTCACTCCTCTTCAAAGGATCGAGGTCATACTGATCCTCGAACCGCCTCAAGAACTCGGCATCAACCTCACGAGCACGAGCAACATTTTTTGCAAATTCAGACATGACCTCATGAAGATGCTCCTGACGATGAGGCAAATCAGCCATCATATCCTGGCGCTGCCTAT
The DNA here is from genome assembly GCA_022763265.1 of Minisyncoccota bacterium. Lineage (GTDB taxonomy): Bacteria > Patescibacteriota > Minisyncoccia > Phycocordibacterales > CAJQIN01 > CAJQIN01. The sequence continues at coordinate 4,036 of JALEGR010000048.1, forward strand.
CAGCAGCTGCAGCGATTTGCGCCATGCGTTCACGATTTTCCTTGTCAGTTGCAGCACCGACATGATCCACGTTAGCTGCAACTTCCTGGTCATCAAGCAGCTGTTCTGCTTGCAACCTGGCTTGGAAAGTGACCGTACGTTCTTCGGAGGCACTCTTCAGCTGGATGATCCATGCTTCCAAGTTACCTACGAGACGCTGGATGGCAACCTCATCAAGCTCGAGTTCTCGAGCATACTCCGTTTTGGAGTTTGACTTGATCACAGCATTGTTCAGGCCAACTCGAGCAACCTCAAGCTCTTTACGAATGCCGCTGATTTTTGTCTCTTGTTGAACATAGTCATTGCTTCCAGGCACCATCAGCTCAAGTTCGGCCTCAGCATCTTTAACCTGCTGCTGAAGATTGTCAACCTCGACCTTAGCCTCTTGCATGATCTTGGTAGCAGCGTCACGAGAAGCAAAAGCACTTTCCTTCTGCCTTGTGACGATTTCAAGCTGTGCCAGACCATCTTGTCTGCTTTGGCCCATAAGTTCCAAAACATGGTAAACACGCCGACTGTATTCTTCAAGAGACTCTTTCAAGCTGGCCTTCTGCAGACGCTCCCTTGCTCGACGCTTTGCTTCTTGCTCAGCCTCGGGGACACGCTGCTTGGCCAAATCGAGCTTCCTGTTGAGATCGGCAAGCGCACGATCACGAGCTCCGAAAATATTCCATTTCTTCTTGGCTTCTTCGATTTCAGCCTCAACATCCTTAACTCGCTGCTTTGCATTATCAATGAGAGCAAGATCCTCGGGCGTTTCTTTGCCCAAGTTTGCATAGCCCTAACCAATTTGCTGCAAAATGCCGGTCATGCCGTAGATGGTTGTGGCCAGATCGGTTTCTTTTTGCTTCCGATCCTTGCGCACACTTCGAACAGTAGCGTTGAGAATGGATTCGCGAATTCGTGCAATGTCTTCTTCGGTCATGGCATGACCGCTATCAATTGCCTCGGCCAGTCTTTGTTCGGCCTCTTCAATTGCATTAACAAGAGCATTCTGATTCTGATTGGTCTCGAGATCTGACTCGATACGACCAATAGCCTCCTTCGTATCAGCATCAAGCTGCTGGACCTTAGCCCCGGTACTACTTTGCAACTGATCAAAGATGTCTGTCACTCCGCTCATTTCGTTTGCTCCTTACGGTTTGTGAGAAATTGCGTGTCAAAGAACACATTGGTTTCCTCGGCGAGATTAGCATAAGAATAAAATTTTGTCAACAATTGGGGCCCGAAGATATGCATTTATATAGAACCTACACTGATTTTGTATAAAAACTTGACAAAATCAGTGTATTTGTTATGATATATAGCGTAACCAGTTCGTTAACTTCTTTCAGAAGGAATCAAGGATGAGCACTATTGTCTTCAGTGATACCGAACGTGACCAGGATCATTCGGAGCGTTTCGTGGCATGGATGCCCAATTACCATCCGGAAACAATTGGTGTGGGCACTACCCCCATCAACGCGGCCAATCATCTGGCTAGCCAACTGGACCTCAAGATGGAAGACCATGAGCTGATCTCCGTGGAAGACGTAATCCAGTCTGCCGCCTAACCAGCCCGGACCCTCACCCCAAAACGAACACTGTTCGTCGGGGTGAGGGTTTTTTCTTTACCCCCACTTTAAGTGTATGTTAGACTAAAAACATATGAAAAATATAACAATATATTCGACACCAACGTGTCACTTCTGCCAAATGGCAAAAGACTTCTTAAAAAGTAATGATGTAGAGTATACAGAGTACAATGTAGCAGAGGACGCAGAGAAGAGACAGGAAATGATGGAGAAAAGTGGTCAGATGGGAGTACCTGTAATCTCCATTGATGACGAAATGGTCGTTGGCTTCAACGAAGAAAAAATTAAAAGTCTACTTGATATATAATATGGATATTATATTTCTAATTGGAAGAATAATCTTTGGAGGGTTCTTTCTGTTTAACGGTATAAACCATTTCAAACACCTAGCTGACCTTACTTCTTACACAGCCTCAAAAAAAGTTCCCTCCCCAAAGATGGCTGTAATATTAACTGGAGTTCTTCTTCTCCTCGGAGGACTAGGAGTATTATTTGGAGTATATACAAGTCTCTCACTATGGCTTCTAATAATCTTCTTAGTACCTATGTCAATTATCATGCACCCTTTCTGGAAAGAAACTGATCCACAGGCAAAAATGATAGAGATGACCAGCTTCATGAAGAACATCGCCCTTGCCGGAGCGTGTCTTATGTTACTTCAAATGTCTATCCCCTGGGTACTTAGTTTATAGGAATCGATCAATAATTTTCTGTACCACTAGGTCTGGTATATCAAGACCAGTTGCACTTTCTAGGCCATATATCTGCGGTCCTTTATTGACCTCAAAAAACAATATTCCTTTTTCTGTCCGAACAAAATCAACTCCACCAAAATCAAGATCTAAAACTTCACAAGCCTTCTTAGATAAATTTATTTCTTCTTTGCTTAACTTTGTCTCCTTAAGCTTGCCACCCTTTGCTGCATTGTTATAAAAACCATCAGTTGAACTTCTCTCTACAGCACCCAGTAGCTCTCCGTAGAAAAATAGTGCTCTAATGTCGTAGCTATTTGGAACTAGCTCCTGTACCATAACTAACTCCTGTTCTATAGAAGACATCTTCTCTTCTAATTCAGCCGCATCATTTATCTTCCAAACATCTCTACCTTTACTACCGTTTGTTTTTAGAACACAAGGAAAAGATGTATTTTCTAATATAAAATCTCTATTTTTAGGGAAGGAGTCTAGGCTAAAGATTAAAGTCTTGGGAATAGGAATGCCAGAGAGTGCAAAACGAACCATTTGAGTAATCTTTTCATCACCCATAGTGTGATCTAGATTAGAAACATCATTAAACGTAATGTTGTAGGCTTTTAGGATGTATCCAAGAAGAGATGTGAAGTGGGAATATCTCCCTCTTACTCTAATAAATGCATATTTAAAAGATTTCAAGTCTATTTCTTCTCCTAAATGAACATACTTTATCTTGCTATTATCAAGCAACAGTACGGAGTTGAAGTGGGTCCTTATTCGCGCACACTCTAAATTGTTTTTCTTACAAGATGCTAGAAACTCTTCAGCAAACTTCTTTACACCCCCGTTAATTAACAAGATCTTTTTCATTTTGCTTTTCTAGAAACAGTTTGTATTTCAATCATCTTCTCCATCTTCCTAATATCAGCTAGAAGCCTTGGTCTTTCTTTATTAAACAGTGTTACTTCAAAAACACTTCGTCCTCCCTGTGATGCGGGGTAAACCCTGTCACCAACCTTTTTTCTAAGAACAATACTGTCAAAGGACTTTAACTCTTTTACCTTCTTTACACCTTTCAAAGTAGTAATGACACCAGACTTTCTTGGAAATAGTTTGAATGTGGCGCTATGTCCCAAAACTTTCTTAGGGACCTTGGGTTTTCTAGGAATTCTAATCAAAACATCATTTACAGGATGATCTATACCATATGACAACTTGTATAAGTGATCACGAAACCCTCCAATCCTTGGACCAACTTCAATCACCTTCCAACCCTCTTCAGTCCTCATTAGCTCAACATGTGCAGTAGTACTTCTAAGACCAAGTGCGTGTATAGACTTCTCAGTAACACTATGGGCATTTTCTATACTACTCTTTTTCAATTTTGTTGGTGTCATCTGCTGATATCCAAAGAAGTCATCAAAGCCAGCTTCTATCCCAGTTTTTACAGAGACTATTGGACAGAAGTATACTACCCCTCTTGAATTTACATACGCGTCAATCGAGTACAAAGTACCCTCCATGAACTGTTCAACCATTACTCTTGGCTCCTCTTCCTTAAAGTCTTTATTCAGAGTCTTAATCTTCTTAAACACTGTCTTAAGAGTTTTATCCAACTCTTCACGATCATGAACCTTAGTTACTAAAAGACTCAAGGCAAGTCCTGAGGGCTTTACAATTAGAGGAAAGCCAATATTTTTTTCAACCTTTCTTAGTGTCTCTTTCTTAGCATCTGACACTCTCATGTATTTTGGAGTAATACCTTTATCGTATGACTTAAATCTTCGTCTCATCTCAAGCTTATCTGTAGACCAGTACAAAGAAGCACCGGTTGGAGTTTTTAGATAGGGAACAAATGGTAAAGTCTTCCTAAGAATCGGTATATTAGACTCACTTCTTGTAGTAATTGCTAAAAGATTATCTTTTATAGGCAAAAGTGCTTTTGTAATAGATGCGGGCGAATCAAAGTTTACTTGTTCTGCATAATCATATAACCCTAGTCCCTCTTTCTGCTTCTTTGTGGTAAGAGGTCCAGCATAGAGTACCGCTATCTTTAATTTCCCTTTAAAATTCTTTTTTAGTTCAGAAAGATCCCCTGCCCATCTACCAACTGGGGTCTTAGAGACGATCAAAATAATGTTCTTATTTTTCATACATCATCAATGTTCACATAATTTTAAAAGCTGTCAAGGAATACACAGACTCATTGCAAAAGCCCTATATGCATGCTATATTCTTACCACTCTATTTTTAGTTTAATTTAAAGACTTGAGTAAAGAAACAGTACGTATAAACAATCAGATAAAAGCCAAGGAACTTAGAGTTATTGGACTTTCTGGAGAAAACTTTGGTGTCATATCTAGAGACGAGGCTCTTTCTAAGGCATCTGAACAAGGAGAAGATCTGATTGAGATCTCCCCAAATGCTAAACCGCCAGTTGCAAAAATAATGAATTATGGTAAATTTTTGTACGATCAAAAGAAAAAGCAGAAAGTTGCCAAAGCCAAGACTCATACAGTCGAGGTAAAAAGTGTTCAGATAAAATTGGCAACCGGAGAGCATGACCTTGGCCTAAAAGCCAAAAGAGCAAGTAAATGGCTGTCTGAGGGAAACCGAGTAAAACTAGAGCTCTATCTACGAGGTAGAGAAAAGTATCTAGAAGAGAACTTTTTGAAAGATAGACTAAATAGAATACTAAATTTGATAACAGAAGAGTATAATATTGCAGATCCAGTAAAGAAGATCCCGAAAGGATTTGCCATGATTATAGAGAAGAAAAAATGAAAACCAACAAATCATACGCAAAAAGAATAAAAAAGACCAAAAATGGTAAATTAATCTCCAGAAAAGCTGGTGGTAACCATTATAATGCTAAAGAAAGAAGGTCTAAACAGCTAAGTAGAAAAGGGGGGCATGCTTTAATGATTACAACCTCAGCAAAAACTAGAAGTCGTTTTATTGATAACCTAAACTAATATGGTTCGCGTAAAAAAAGGAGTAAATGCACTGAAAACAAGACGAAATATCCTTAAAAGAGTAAAAGGATACCGTTTTGGTAGAAGTACAAAAGAGAGACAAGCTAATGAAGCTATTGTTCATGCTGATTCATACAGATTTGCACACAGAAGACTAAAGAAAAGAGACATGAAGAGGCTGTGGAATACAAAGATTAGTGCAGCACTACTTCCTACAAAACTTTCATATTCAAAATTCATTGGTGCTCTAAAGAAAGCAGGTATTGAAATAAACAGGAAATCTCTTGCAGATCTTGCAGAGCACAAACCAAAAACCTTCCAGAAAATAGTTGAGAAGGTGTCATAAGAAAAACCCCGATTGATATAGTCGGGGTTTTAACTAAACAAACTATTTAGTATTGGTAAAAACAGATCGAAAACAACTAGTGCCAGAAGGCAGCACACGGAAAAAATAAAAAGTAACTCTGCAAAGTTAACTTTAGGGTTCTTGTGTTTCATTATATACCTTTCTTTTCCCTAGACTCTAAAACACTTTATACACCAAATATGCTAGGAAGTCAATTTCTTACCCAGTACCCCGCTAACACCCCACCAGCTGAGTCCATAAGTAGATCAGTTATAGTATCCTGCCAAAAGTTATACTCTAATATAGAAAGACCAGTATAATACTCAAAAAGCTCCCAAGCTACACCAACAACAACTGCAGAAGATAAAGCTATGTAAATAACATTCTTACCCTCTAGAATACCTTTTTCTGGTAAAACTAAAGCAAGAAACCACAGACCCAAGAGGCCAACCCATAATCCTCCCAAAAAGTGCATCAGAAGATCAAACCATGGTATATCCCAATAAAGAAACAAGTATATGGCAGAGGCGTGTAAAATTGCAATTATAAGCCCTAGAGAGCCTATTATTATAGCTAGTTTGAACCTATTCATAAGCTACATGATACAACAAAAAACCCGCCAATGGCAGGTTCTTTATAGGATCGCTCGAAACATCTTACCTAGGACTAGCCCAGGTGGGTGTCCGCAATTCTCTACCACGGCAGAAAATGATTTAGGACTTCCCTTGATGTTTATTTAATCTAGATAATATCTCGAGCAACCCTACACAAATTATACACCCACTATTTACTAGATCCAGTGAAATTACTAGATGGAAAAATTATTTGCACTCGTGTCAATAAAAGTGCTTTTGGACGGCTCTACTCTAGGATTCCATCCAGGTTAACATCATAGAGTATCTCTTCTCCAACTAGTCTATAGTTCTGAATTTCATTAGTAGAAAACCAATGTTCGATTTCATTTTGTGCCTCTTCCACTGAGCCTGATGCATGTACCAGATTTCTAACAGCCCTACCATCATCATCAGACATGGAATATGAATCCAGAACTAAATCTCCCCTAATGGTGCCAACATCCGTAGACATTGGTTCTGTTCCTCCAGTGATCTTTCTGACAATAGAAACAGCATGCGCACCTTGCCAGACCATTAAAACAACTGGTCCACTAGCCATATATTCCTTCAAAACTCTAAGAACCTTTTCAGTAATCTCATACGGATCTTCTGTATCTAACACCTCACCTTTCTCCTTGGCGGCTTTTATTCTCTTTTCTCCAGTAATTCTTCTCCACTCTGGATCTAATGTATAGTGCTTTTCCACCATTTCCTTAGTTGGGACAGTCATCTTAAGTGCTACAAGCTTCAAACCGACTCTTTCGTATCTTTTTATAATCTCACCAATAAGGGTCCTCTGAACACCATCTGGCTTTATAATAACTAGAGTCTGTTCTTTACTTGGATGGTCTTTCATATACTTGTTAGTATCTCATATCCACTTTCTGTGACAAGCACCGTATGTTCAAAATGTGCACTTAATAATCGATTTTTAGTTCTGACAGTATAATCATCTCGCTCAAAGACAACTTCACCTCCACCCTCACAAAGCATTGGCTCAATTGCCAAAACCATTCCTGGAAGTAATTCTTCTCCTTCTCCTGAGACACCAGTATTTGGAACATACGGTTCTTCATGCACTGAGTATCCAACCCCATGTCCTGCCAAATCATCTGCAATATAGTAGTCTGTTTTCTCAACATATCTCTCAATTTCTTCTCCTATATCACCAATATGTCTACCCGGCTTTATAGCTTTTATACCCCTATACATTGCTTCTCTAGTTGACTCTATAAGCTTTTGTCCTTCCTTTGTTTTTTCTCCAGCCTGAACGGTAATAGCAGCATCTGTTATTAGTCCCTTGTGTTTAAGTCCAAGGTCAATGGTAACAATATCTCCATCTTTCAAAATAATAGGATTTTCTGTTGGTATCCCATGAACAATTACCTCATTTACTGATACACAGAGTGCTGCAGGAAAGGGTCTCTTGGAAGACTGTGGTCTATAGTTCAGAAAAGCAGGTGTGTCACCCACTTCCTTTATATACTCTCTACACAGACTATCTAGCTCTTCTGTACTAATTCCGGGCCCAACATCATCTACTAGCTTTTTAAGGATAACTGCATGATTTCTACCACCTTCCCTTAAAACCTCAATATCTTCCTTTGTTTTTATACTTATCGTCATTATAAAGCCTCTAAAATATCCTTATAAACCTCTTCTATCGTTTTTTCTCCATCAACCTCTATATACTTATGTTTATTACTCTCTTTGTAATACTCTATAGCAGGAACGACATCGCTCTCAAACCAATCAAGCCTGCTTTTTATTCCATCCTTAGTCACATCATCTGACCTCCCTCTTTCTGTAAGTCTTCTTTCTGCCTCATCCCTACTTATATGGGGATGGATTGCATACACAGATTCTCTACCAAAGAAATCCAAAGCTGTATCTAATATTTTTGCCTCAGATAAAGACCTTGGGGTTCCGTCTATAATCAAATGCTCTTCTCCGGTAAGTTCCTCCACCACTATATGTGACCACATCCAAACAGCTAGAAAGTCTGGCTGTCGTTCACTTTTCTTGTATATCTCACTTGATAGTCTCTGTGCAAAGGAATCTCCCTGGATAAACTCCCTAAATTTATGCCCAGTCTCCAGATACATTATCTTACTATCATCATTTTTCTTGATATATTCTTGGAGAAGTTCTACTTGAGTTCCCTTACCACAACCAGATCTGCCTATGAATATGAAGGTATGTTTCTTTGAAAAATCCAACATGTATAAATACTATTGTATAAAAGAAAAGCCCGCAAGACACGATCTAACTAGTTAAATACTTCACATACCCTTTCTTACAAATCTAAATAGATATTCTAAGAAGTGTCCTCCAAAGTCAAATAGCTTGAAAAAACAATCCTTTAGATGTATATTGCAGAAAGAACCCCTAGAGGAAAGGAACCTTTGATGCTCTTTTATCACCTACATTTATTCCGAAACCAGAAGCTAGCAGGTCTGCTACAGCAGGTTCATCTATTAGCCCTAAGTAATAATTTCTTTACCAAAGTTGACGATGACATGACTCTTTCGGCACAAGCCCTGAGTGTACTGGGTGATCTGGATGAACAATGTGGCTCAAACATTACCAGACACCCATCTTTGAGCATGAGTGAAGCAGTTACAGTTGCCACTGAGAATCTCTGGGATGATGAGCTTCAACATTTGGCAGCCTAACATCTCTATGATTGCACCTACACCAGAGAGAAGTCTTTGGTGTGGCTTTGGGAGACGAATTCGTATTTTTGAAAAGATTAGCTACCTGTCTTCCTTGACCCATCTTTAGGTGGGTCTTTTTACGAATAATAATCAACACCTTCGCAACACTTCCTCTGGAGTTTGATAATTAATTCCCATATGAAGACGTTTGTTGTTGTAGTACGGCAAGTACTCTTTCAGAGCTTTCTTGAAGTGTCTGACTGTATGAGTAGTTCGGTCAAAACACTCTTCTTGTATGGTTAGGTTGAATCTCTCAATGTGGGCATTGTCATTGGACTGCCGTACTCTGGCATGTCGATGTGCTATGTCCTTTTCTTGAAGTCGGTGAGTAAATCGTGTAGAGAACTCACCACCATGATCTGTCTGTATCATCTTGAAAGAGAAAGGCGCTTTGCTCTGTGCCTTCTGAACAAAGGAAGCACTTCTTTCAGCAGATACCTTCTCAATCACTTCGGCATATGCCCATCTGGAATACAGATCGATCAAAGTATATATGTATATCCTTGAACCGTCTGGAGCCATGATATGTACCGTATCGGCCTGCATCAAAGCCCCAGGATATGCAGGAAGTGGTCTTGGAGTGGCATCATGTGGTCTTTTCCAAGGAGAACGCTTCTTGAGCATACCCAGGCGATCAAGTGTTCGCTGTACTGACGGCAGGCTCACTTTGATACCCTCTCGGAGCAGTTCCTGATGAATGACTTGACCACATCTTCTTCTCCCTTGCCTTTTCTCAATGATTGCTTGGACAATCTTTTTGTCGAGTGACTTTGGACTTCGTTTTGGACGGGAACTCTTGGTGGGCAATTCATGCCAACCGGTTGCCATGGGTCTCCTACACCACCGTGATATGGTGCTCGGTTCAACACCAAATCGAAGGGTGACCTTCCTCATTGACCACCCACGGTATTTCACCAAGCTCACTGCATCACGACGGACTTTTCCCATATGGGGGTTTGTTGTATATGCCATATATTCATATATTACCTACAGGTGTTGCAAAGGTCATGATACATTACGTTTTATTGACAACCTCTCTTTTATATGCAAAATCAAGTAAAGACACCTCTGAAACACGGTGACGAGGAGCTTTTTTATTAAAATATGAAGTGTATGTCACCTACCACCAAAGGAACGAAAATTCCTTTGGTGGCTTGCAGACGTTCCATGAGTTTGTAGAAGAATAGGGACTTGTCTGCACCCATAATAGATCGGAAGATTATTTATGGGCTTCGGGAACAGTTGGAGGTCTTTAAAAAGAACGGTTATTTGTTCCCACGTCTCCACCCACTTAACAGCAGGTGGAGACCTTAGGAAGACGAGGAGATTTGTCTAAGAAGATTTTCATTGTGTCTTCCTTAAGGTCTACCACAAGGTAGGCCTTTTTATTAAACAAAACCCCGCTTACTGCGGGATTTTCTTTTAGTATTCTCTTGCTGTAGTTTGTGCATCAATCCTTTTTACAAAATCAACCACAACTGAGACAACAATGA
>JALEGR010000049.1 GCA_022763265.1 Minisyncoccota bacterium
AGGGCTCTTGCTACATGCCCCAGGAACCAACCACTGGATGACCATCCTGACTTCTGGGACTCCAGGACCATCGAGGAGACAGAGAGAGAAGATGATTTATGTACCTGTCCAGCATGCAGACCCGAAATGTGGCCCGATAACATACTGGGGCTTGTGCATCGACAATAAAGATCTTGAAGAGTACAAGAACAAATAACTCTTTCAAAATCCAACCCCTAGGGGTTGGATTTTTACATAAACATCGTATATACTCCAAAACAGAAACTATTCAATTAAAGGACTCTGTATGAATTTAGTATTTGAAGTTTGGGAACAAAGAAACAGTAAGACTTTTAAAAACCTTCGTGCCCATATAGTGGTATTCCTGTTCGCAATGCTCGCTTTTGTTGGAATGGCAATATTTTTTTCAACAGCAAGTTTCTCAACCCAGTTCACTCCAACAACTAAACTTGTTCTTAGAACTACAATGGTCTTATTTTTCCTATCCCTTAGCGTCTTGTCTTTTTTGGGGCTAATCTCAACACTGAAAGGGATAAGGGAAGAATACAGAAAAGAAAGCGGCCTTTGTCCAACCTGTGGTTATGACTGGGGTCACAAAGAACCAGGTCCGTGCCCCGAATGTGGCAAATTCAAGGAAAATATGTTCTGATCCCAAAACCGACCCTAGAGGTCGGTTTTTATTTTATATCACTTCACAAGTCCCTCCTGCACAAGCTAGCTCTTTCTTTACATCTGTATTATCGTGCTTTTCATAGGTAACAATCTTTGAGAAATCTATATTTTGCATTCTCTTTGAAAGTTCATTGTACTTCTTCTCATCAATCGCTTCGTACGGTGCTAACTGGTATACATGGTTGTCTCTTGGAAGAAATGATAGTCCTCCTAGGATATCCCAGTTCTCATATAGCCAGTGGGCAACAGCTACCCATTCATCTTCTCCAACTGAAATGGTTACTGATGGATTATGTTCTGTATAGTTTACCTTTACTAACTTCCAATGCTCTAATTGTTCTAGCGCTGAAACATCATCTTTAAAGATTGCTCCCTTAGGTGCTTTAACTGGAAAATCTAGAACGTACGTTGTTGCACTTGCCATTGATTGACCAACTTCTGGGTGATATGGAACTCCCTGATCTTTCAACATTCTAAAGAGTGAATCTGTAGCAGAAATTCTTACCCTTCTAATATAGTACTGTGAGTGTCTTGGGTGCATTCCAGATGCACAGTCGACCATTTGAGATACTGTTCCTGAAGGCTTTACACATGTAATACATGTTGATTCACCAACACCAATCTTCTTTGCATACCTCTTATTAATCTTCAGAGACTCACTCCTTAGCTTTTTAAGGACCTTCTCATCTCGAACAGCAGGACAGTCCCACTGACCTGTAATTGAAACTCCTAAAAGCCTTTCTTGTTCACAATTTTTATTCCAACCTTCTGATAGAAATGGGAAAAATGTCAAACTAGACTGATATGTTCCAAGAATTGTTGCATACTTTATCTTCTTCAAAAGTGTTTCTTCTGTATCTTCAGACCTGGCGACTACCTCAGACAAGTTACAGAACTGTTTTGACTGTAGGATAATTTCACCACAAGGATTTGTACCCCACTGAGGATCCTCACCATCCTTAAACTGATTCAGTCTTCTCTCAGGAAGTTGATTCTTTAGAGCCCCTCTATTGAAAATTCCTCGCTCTCCTGAGCCAGATTTCATCAAAGCAAGCCATTCCTCCATAAATTCGGTATTTGATGGCTTACTCTCGTATACCGCTGAGTTATTGGCCAAAGATCTTTGTGGATCTGTAAGATAGAATTGTCCTTTTTTAGCATCACGAATATCAGTATCGTCAAGATCGGAAAGTGAGATCATGGCACTCCTTCTTACTCCACCAGCAACGACACAGTCTCCAATCATACAAAGGATATCGTGAGCGTTTAGATTAGTAAGTCTTCTTCCTTGCCTTGAAAGCATTACCTCTCTTGTAAAATCAAGAAGTCTCTGTAGTGGATCAGGACCTGAGGCTTTTCCTCCCATAGTCTTTAGTCTTGCTCCTGCTGGTCTGATTTTTGAATAATCAAAATCAATATCTTTTCCAGAAGCCCAGGTGTTCATTCCCTTGATTAATGCCTGACACCACCCTTCTTTAGAGTCTGGAACAACAAACGCTTTCTCCTTCTTTCCTGTCTGCATTTCAATTTGCGGAAGCTTTTGAATATTTCTACTTTCAACTGCCCAACCGCACCCAGTTCCACACATTGATATGTACATGACCTCTGCAATATCTTCAAAAGATTCTGGTGCGGTGAATGAACAGTTGTATGCACAGACATTTGTCTTTCTTGCAGCTTCACCAGAAAATTGCATCAGTCTCATTGATGGCATTACCTCTTGTTTCAAAATCGCTTCTCTGACTTCTGAATATTCTTTTGCTGAAAGTTTCTTTCCAAGATTCTCTTTCATGAAGTCGACATACCTATCAACTGTCTCAACCCATGTCTCTCTTCTTTCTTCTTCAGGAATCCACTTTGCATATGATCTGTAGTAAACAAATTCTCCTAAAGCATTCCTGAAATACTTTTTAGAGTTAGTTGCCATCTTCTTTACATGCTCTGGAACAGCAACTCCCTGCTCTCTAATCTTGGCTCTTTCTTGTCTATATATAATATAGTTCTTGGCAGTAGCGACATAGTCAGAAAGCATCAGTTCTTTCTCTACAGTATCCTGAATTCCTTCTACGGTTGGTATAAAATTCTTATGTCTTCTACTTGTTTTCAACAAATCGGCAAAAACTTTGTTGGCAACCATACTAGCCTCCAAATCAGACCCTTCACTTGAAGCAATCATTGCTTTATAAATTGCATTAGCAATCTTTTCTAGATTAAAAGATGCAATAGTTCCATCTCTTTTTTCAATCTTTTTAATTAGATCAGTATCCTTTGTTTTAATAACACGTGCAGTTCTTTTTGGTTTAGACATTTTGCCGGAGCTTTTAGTGATTAATTTTTAAGTATGTGTATTGTACCTTAAAAGTGCCTGTGGATAAGGAATTTTTATGGAGTCAATAACAAAAAGAAAGTGCTGTAAAGTTCAAGGAGAAAAATAAAGCCAGAAACAAAAACTTTTTAACCCTCAACTACTTCGACATTTAATTTTTCTCCAATTTTTATACCAAAGCGATCAATACTGCCATTTGAAATCTCAATTACGTAACGTGCCGGGCTAGTTGGCTTGAAAGTTGTCGGGTAGGTATCTGGAGAAACATGTTTTTTGAAGTTTACTACCTCAAAATCACTAGATAACCAGATTATATCTATAGAAAAGTTCATATCTTTCATCCAAATACCATGTAAACCATCTTCAGGAAATACAAAAAGCATCCCAGTATCACTAGATAAAGATTCTCTTCCAGAAAGACCCTTGATCCTTAGAGAGTAATCGCTAGCAACTTCCAAATTTATAGTGTTTTCTCGTAAATTTAGAGTATATTGTCTATCCAAAGGAACATTTCCTTCTGTTTTATAAAGGACAAGTATAAAAGACAAAGAGATTAAAGCTACTCCAGTAGCAAAAATCAGCCTTTTCTTATTCATATCCAGTACGAAAGACTAATACTCATTAATATGAATGAGATTAGGAAAGAACTCACTTGGATAAGAAATAACTTAGCTGGCTTATTGGAGGACCAGATATAACCAGATGCCACAGTTGGTACCACAAACCCAAGCCAAACTAGTGTTCCTAGAATAATAGCAGGGATAATACTTGCAATAACAAGATAATTCAACAAAATTGCCAAAACATATGCCATTAGGAAGTACGTTATATAAGAAACCACTATTTTATTTAACATAGAACCATTATCTGCACCATCTCCGCTATATTTCATCCATATTTTGCCAAATAACATCTTAGAGTACCAAATGTACCCTACAAATATTGGTATTGTAGCAACAACTACTACTGGTAATATATTTAAAAATATAATATTCATATTATTCTTCCTTAAAATCTAATGATAATGAGTTTATACAATACCTATCCCCTGTCTCAGTTGGTCCATCTGGGAAAATGTGCCCTAAATGAGCCCCGCAGCAAGAAC
>JALEGR010000050.1 GCA_022763265.1 Minisyncoccota bacterium
GGGGGAGAGTAATAAACAGGTAAATGATGCACTGAGGTATCAGTTTAAGGATTCACAAGAGTTAATAAAAGAAATCACAAAAGAGATAACTGAAGTAAAGGAAGTTGGTAGACAAGCAGTTGGTTTTGCTGAACAGTTAAAGTCTCTTCAGGATATATTAAAAAATCCCAAGCAAAGAGGAGTGCTTGGTGAATATTATCTAGAAACATTACTAAAAAATACTTTACCACCAGGATCGTATGAGATGCAGTATAAGTTAGGACTTTCCTCAGACGGTAAAGAATTAATTCCAGATGCAGTTGTTTTTGTGAAAGATAAAATAATACCAATTGACTCTAAGTTTTCACTTGAAAATTACAATAGACTAATTGATGAAAGTAATAAGGTAGAGAGAGAAAGATTAGAAAAGAACTTTATCAACGACCTCAAGAATAGAATTCAGGAAACCTCTAAGTACATTCTTCCAGAGAAAAAAACAATGGAGTTTGCATTTATGTTTATACCACATGAGGCAATCTACTATGATCTATTAGTAAATAGGATAGGGGATAAGAATGGTGGAGAATCAATAATTGAAGTGGCAGCCAGAAAGTACAAGGTCGTAATTGTTTCTCCAACATCATTTCTGGCATATCTACAAACCGTTCTACAAGGTCTAAAGGCGCTACAGATAGAAGAGAAAGCACAAGACATTATCAAAAGGGTTAATGACCTTGGTAAACATATTGGAACGTATGAGAAATACCATCAGTCTCTTGGTAAGTCACTGGGTACTGTTGTTAATCATTACAACAAAACAAGTGGAGAATTTAAGAAGATAGACAAGGATGTATTGAAAATCACTGGAGAATCAACTGGTATAGAGATTTTGGGTATTGATAGGCCTGAGGTTGACTAAGTAATTTTTTTAGGTAGTATTTTACACATTGTTACTCTGGTTTCTAATTCCTAGAAATCACTACATTTTGTAGGGTATTCCACCAAGTAACAGAACAGAAAGGAGACATGTATGTCTCTCAAACAGAAGTTCGAAGTGGGTTTTAATACGGCACTTACCAAGATCAACGAGGAAGATGGAAAGTTTGATGAGGATGAATTTCTAAAACAAGTTCTTCCAATTCGAGGTAAGATAATGCAGATTGATGGTGTCTGTGGCTGTAGTATCGGTAGATATGGTTTTGATGTTGTGTGTGTAGAAAATGCTACCGATATGGAGGTCCTGAAAAAAAGCCTTGAAGAAATCTTCGAAAAGGAATGTGTCAATGAGGGATTCTACCCATTGAAAGGTGATAAAGAACCAAAGCTGATTTGGCCAAAAAACCTTAAATGGGTTAAATGATTCGTATACTTTGCCCAATACTTAAGGTATTGGGCTTTATTATTTATTCAAAATAAATAATAAAGCCGCTGTTAGGCGGCTGTAAAATGGGTCATTTCGAGAATGACTTTATCATAGACTTTAATCCACGTCTGTTCAAAGACATTAACCTGGAATGATGCCAGAAACTCAGATGAGTTATTCATATAGAGTTCGTGCATATTATTTTCCCAAGCTTCTTTAGCTTCACGGTTTGCGATATCACATGCTCTTTGTTCAGGATTAGTTGTGTGGTGCAGAGGCATGAAAAGCTCCTTTCTTTCTATATGTAGAGTACACTATTTCAAGTGTATGTCAAGTAGATGTATTATACTTGCAAAACTCTAGATTTCGGCTATCATATTCCGATAGTTATGCCAACAACAGAAAAAACAAAAACAACAGCAAAAAAGGTAAATAAAGATACTTTTGCTGTTATTGCTACAGGTGGAAAACAGTACACTGTAGCTATTGGTGATTCTATTAAAATAGAGAAAATAGAAGGGGACCATAAAGAAGGGGAGAAGGTTTCTTTTGATAATGTTCTTCTTGTTGATGATGGAAAGGATACAACTATCGGTGATCCATATGTAAAAGGTGCTAAAGTTGAAGGAAAGATTTTAGAAATTGGAAGATCAAGGAAGGTAGATGTCGTGAAGTACAAAGCTAAGAGTCGCTACTTCAAGAGAAACGGTCACAGACAGCCATTTTATAAAATAGAGATTGTAGGAATAAAATAAAAACCCCGGAAATGGGGTTTTTGTGTTTTTATTTAGCCGCGATAGTCTGTCTTGCTTGTTCCCACACATGTTCAAGTGTGGGTCCGATTGAGTCATCTTTGTTGAATATGTCAGTATCATGCTCTGCTAATCTGTAAGCCAAGTACAAATTTTGATAATTTGATAGTTTGCTTACTTTGAATTTTACAGAATTGAAATAAAAAGATATGTATCGGGAAGACTTTTTCGCATAATTTACAGCAGATGCTAGCAACATAAGAAGATCAGTGTCTTCCTTTGGTGTTAGAACTGCAAAGTAGTTTATAAGAGCGATGTGGGAAAAGGCTTCAAGTAAGTCTTTTTTATGCTCACCTTCAACTGCTTCTGAAGTTTCAATATCCTCAAAGATAACGTCCATCTGGACTTTGGTATCGGGCATGGAATGTTCCTTTCGAAATGGTTTCCACTTACATATAACTACAACATGTTATATAAATCAACCTCTATTACTCAAAGCACTATTTAATGTCTCTTTATCAGAATATTCTATCTCAGTACCAGTAGAGAAACCTCTGCCAAGGACAGATATTTTTACTCCAAATGAAGCAAGTTCATTCTGTAGATAGTTTGCTGTATTGTCTCCTTCTGGATTAGCATTCAGGGCAAGGATAATCTCAGTTGGCTTGTATTTTTTGATAAAAGATTTAAGTTCATTTATTCTGATAGCCTTCTCAGGATCTTTTGAAACAACTGGTAAATTGCCACCTAATACAAAATATCTTCCGTGGTATAGATGACTTTTCTCAACAGATTCCAGATCGGTATCTTTCTCAACTACCATTAGAGTGTTTTCTCTAGAAGCATCTTGCATTATTGGGTGCAGTGATTCATTTGAATCTTCTGAATAAAAATATGCAAAGCTTTCTTTACATATCTTTATGTTTTTCTTAAGGCCTTTTATCTCATCTCCAAAGGAAGATAGAAAATTATCATCTTCTCTAAGTAAAAAGAAAACAATTCTTCTTGCTTGTCTTGGACCAATACCAGGTAGTCTAGATATTAAATGCGTAAGGGTGTCAATTGATTTCATCTCTAAAAATTATCAAACTCTTCATTGGCCTCATGTGCAGTATCGATACTTCTGAAAGATGATTTGTTTTCATCAAAGAATAGTTCAACTCTACCAGTTGGACCGTTTCTATGTTTTTCAATCATTATTTCAGCTACGTTTTCCTTACCACCATCTTCTTCATTTCTATCACGGTGGATAAACATGACGACGTCAGCGTCCTGTTCGATAGATCCGGAATCACGAAGGTCAGATAGTCTTGGTTTACCACCACGAGACTCAACAGCACGAGATAGCTGTGATAGGGCAAGGACAGGTACATCTAGCTCTCTAGCTAGAGATTTAAGGGACCTTGATATCTCAGTTACTTGCTGAACAACATTGTCACTGTTCCTGTTATTTGTAGGGGTCATAAGTTGAAGGTAGTCTACAATGATTAGACCCAATCCTTTCTCGCTTTTTAGTCTTCTGGCTACTGATCTCATCTTCAAAATGTTGTTTCCTGGCTGATCATCAATGAATATTGGTGCTTTTGAAAGAGAGTCTAGTGAGTCTCTTATCCTATCAAAATCTTCTGCAGCTGATAGTTTCCCAGTTCTAAGTTTCCAAGCATCTACCTTGGATTCAGCTGCTAGCATCCTGTCTACTAGTTGTTGGGAGCTCATTTCAAGGGAGAATACTCCAACTGGAATACTGTGGTGCATAGCAGCACCTCTTGCAATATCAAGGGCCAAAGAAGTCTTACCCATAGAGGGTCGAGCGGCCAGGATAATTAGGTCTGATTTCTGAAGTCCTGAGAGCTTACTATCAAGTCCTTTAAACCCAGTAGGAACTCCTCTAAGACCATCTTTTTCATTATGTAGTGTATCAATCCTCTCCCAGGCATCTCCAAGAATAGTTCTCATGTCTATGAACTTATGCATTCCGGAGAAGTTTGTGACTTCAAAGATAGATTTCTCAGCACTATCAAGCAACTCTTCTAATTCTTGCGATTCATCATACCCAAGTGAGGCAATGTTTTCAGAGGCTTGAATAAGCTTTCTCATCAGATGCTTCTTTTGAATAATCTTTCCATAGTGTTCAGCATTTGCAGATGAAGGAACCGAGTTTACAAGTTCTGACAGATAACTTGAACCTCCAATTTTCTCTAAATCTCCCTTTTCCTTTAATTTTGATGAAAGGGTAAGAAGGTCAATAGGTTCATTCTTTGATAGAAGCTCAATCATTGCTTCAAATATTACTCTATGTTTTCCAGAATAGAATGAGGTAGGGGAGATTAGGTCCATTATGTCGTATAAAACCTCAGGACGGAGCATTATGGAGCCCAAAAAGGCCATCTCAGCATCAACGCTCTGAGGTGGTAGACGAAGCTCTTTCTTGTATGGAGTCTCAGCCATTGGCTACATATTATCATATGGGCATAATCCATTAATTGTGAAAAAGGTGTGTATAAGAAAAACCCCGCGTGCTGCGGGGGTTTGAAATTGTTACACTTTTTCAGAGATAATCCTAGCCATCTCTTTGGTGAGGATTCTGTACAGATCAATTTTTGACCCAAGGCCATGGGCATCTGTTGCCAGTTCGATTTTACATTTTGCTGATAAGCAGTCGGAAAGACCTTTTTCAAGGCTTTTCCTAAGATACTCAGCAAATTCTGTAACTGGTACTGTATTCACGAGACCAGCCCCTCCTTGGCTAACAACGTAGTTGATAGAAAAACTTTGACTCTTGAGAAACTCTCGTGCCAAATTACGAATACACTCAATAATGATCACATTAAGAGGGTCATCCCTATCTAACGAAGGGGAGAGACATTCTTCTGTTCCAAGAATATTAAGGAGTTCGTCTCTTGCATCCAAGAACTTTAGACCTAATTGATTAAGAACTTGAGCAGCAACCCCTTCTCCTTCTTTGATAATACCAAGAAGTAGGTGTTCAGTTCCAACATAGTTGTGATTGAGATTCCTGGATTCCTCGATAGCAAATTCAATGACTTTCTTTGCTCTGGGTGTTTGA
>JALEGR010000051.1 GCA_022763265.1 Minisyncoccota bacterium
AACTAGACAAAGTATCACCAATACAGTATCTAGAGAATTACCTCAGAAAAGCCAAAGAATCTATGAAGTGTGTAAAGAACGCTTGATTAATGTACATTTAGACTTGACAATTAGAGAAAAATAAGTAGAATTGCGTTGTTATATGAATTTCATAAAAAGTCACAAAATAGCTTTTATTCTTCTTATTGTTTCTGTTGGAGGCCTTATTGTCTATGGTTCTTTTGACAACACCCCAGAAGAGGTTGAGGAAGATGTTTTACCAACTGTTGAGATAAGGTCAGTTAGAGATCTTTCATTAGGAGATTCTGGACTTGATGTTATTGGACAAGTTAAGTCATCTGCAGAAGCTAACTTAAAGACTCAAGCCCAAGGAGAAATAGTAAATGTGTACTATAAAATTGGAGATCAAGTTTCAACGGGGTCTATCATTGCCGAAATTGAAAACAGTACACAGAGAGCATCTGTTTTGCAAGCCAAGGCTGGTGTAAAAAGTGCCAAGGCACAACTTTCTATTGCAAAGAGTGGGTCAACAAGTAATCTGTCAAATTTTCTAGTTTCTTTTAGGAATGCATATTCTGTTGCTGATGATGCTGTAAGGAATAAGGTAGATCAACTTTTTGATTCAGACGACAGTCTTACCAGTGGTGTCAATTGGAAGCATGATGAGTTTAGTCTCAGAGTCTCTGTTAATCAGGAAAGGAGACTTCTAAACGATATATTTGAAGATTGGCTTGTCTTAGTTAATAATCCAACTGATGATACTGACTATTTGTTTAATGAGTCAAAGAAGAACTTAGAAAGGGTTCGAGTATTTTTGTATAATGTCTCACTACTAACTTTAGGTGAGTTAAATGGAACTACTTCAATTAGCCAAGATGTTGCTTATAATTACAAAACTAATGTGTCACTTGGAAGGAATTCTGTTGGTGGAGTGCTAACGTCACTAATTGGATCATATACTGCTCTTACATCAGAAGGATCTGGTGATAGCCAAAGTGTTCTTATAGCTGAAGCTTCATTAGATCAGGCACAGGCCGGACTTCTTCTGGCTGAGGCTAGTTTAGAGAAAACTCTTATCAGGACACCGATTTCTGGAGAGATTAATGCTATATATGTAGAAAAGGGAGATTTTGTATCTTTTCTTCAGGATGCAGCTGTGGTTGCGAATAACGATGCATTAGAAATTGAGGCATACATTAGCGAAAACGATAGAAGTAGGGTCCTTGTAGACTCACCTGTTCTTGTAAGTTCAATGTATAAAGGTACTGTTACAGCAGTCTCTCCTGCTCTTGATCCAGTTACAAAGAAAGTGAAGGTAACAGTTGGTCTCTTAGAAGAGGTTAATCTTACAAACGGTGAATCTGTAAATGTTTCTTTTGAAAACAGGGAAGATAGAGAAATTGATACTATAATTATTCCACTCTCTGCTATAAAGATTGGGTCAAGTAATACTGTTGCCTTTAGTGTGAAAGACAGTTTCCTTGTGGCACATCCAGTATCTGTTGGTACAATTTTGGGTAATTCAATTATTATTGAAGATGGCCTTTCTCTTGATATGGACATAGTTCTTGATGCACGAGGACTTTCGGCTGGAGAGAAAGTAGAAATTAAATAACATGGAAAGTATTTGGGATTTCTTTATTAGGAAAAAAGGATTTAGCTATCTTTTAATCATAGCTATTATTGCTTTCGGTCTTTATACGGTAGTTATTATCCCAAAAGAGTCTGCTCCAGAGATACAAGTACCAGTAGCCATTGTTACTACGATATTTCCAGGTGCTTCTGCAGTTGATGTTGAAAGGTTGGTTACTAACAAGATAGAGTCTGGTTTACAAAATCTTTCTAATTTATCAAAAGTCACTTCTAACTCTGGTGAAGGGTTTTCGTCTGTTGTAGTTGAGTTTGATGCTAGTGCTGATGTTGAAGAATCTATTAGAGAAGTTCGAGATGAAGTAGATAGAATAAAAAATGAACTACCGAGCGATACGGAAGATCCTGTAGTTTCAGAAGTTGACTTTGTTAACCAGCCCATTCAAAGTATCTCTATATCAAGTGATCTACCTGCTCCAGAGTTTATTGCACTGATTGATAGGGTATCTGATGAATTGGAACAAGTTTCTGGAGTTTCTAGTGTAACAGTTTCTGGTATACCAGAAAGAGAAGTTCAGGTGATTGTTTCAAAAGAAAAGTTATTAACTTTTGGACTTTCCTTAAACGAGGTTACTCAAGCCATAGCATCTTCGAATAGTTCTGTCCCAATTGGAAATATTGAGTCAGGTGGAATTAATTATTCAGTAGAATTTAAAGGAAAAATTTCTTCTACTAGTGAGGTTCAGAATATTGTTATAAAGACTGTAAGGGGTGAGCCAGTTTATGTAAAAGATGTCGCTCAGGTATCAGATGGTGTTTCAGAAAGTAAAACTTTCTCTAGGATAAGTATCAATGGAAGTCCATCAAGGCAAGCTGCTACTCTTTCTATTTTTAAGCAGTCTGGCGGAGACATAACTAGAATTGCTGATAGAGTTCTTATAAAAATTGACTCTTTAAAAGAGAGTGTACTTCAAGATGAGGAAGTCCTTGTTTTCTTTGATACGGGAGACTATGTAAAAAAAGACTTAAAGAATCTTTCTGCTACGGCTTTTCAAGCAATTCTCTTAGTCATGGTTGTTCTTCTTATTGCTCTTGGATGGAGAGAAGCTTTAATTGCTGGATTTGCTATTCCAATGTCTTTCCTTCTAGGGTTTATTGGTCTATATTATTCTGGAAATACTATAAACTTTATAAGTTTATTTTCTTTGATTTTAGCAGTTGGAATTTTAGTGGACTCGGCTATCGTAATTACTGAAGCAGTTCATTCTAGGTTAAAGGAACATAGTGACAGAACAAAAGCTGCCAAGGAAACAGTCCACGAATTTCACTGGCCTCTAACTAGTGGAACTATGACCACTATTGCTGTTTTTGCACCACTTTTCCTAATTTCTGGAGTCACAGGAGAGTTTATATCAAGTATACCGTTCACCTTAATATTTGTTCTTCTAGCCTCACTATTTGTGGCACTTGCTATTGTTCCTATTGTTTCATCCAAGTTTCTAAATGAAAATGCAGATTCTAAGTTTAATGATAAGAGAGATAAGTATACGCAGAAGCTTACAAATTGGTACAGAGGAAAACTAGGATCTCTTGTAAACAATAGGGACAAACAGAAGAAATTTTTCCGTATAATGGCAGCTCTCTTTGTAATATCTATTGCTCTTGTCTTTACTGGTATTGTAGAAGTAATTTTCTTTCCACAAGAAGACATTGAATATATTTACATAGAAGTAGAAGAAGAAATTGGGACACCACTTCTAAATACTGACCTAGCTATTCGATCTGTTGAAGAATATTTATACGATGAGGAAGACATTGAATCTTTTGTGACAACTGTTGGGGCTGGAAGTATGTTTGGAAGTGGGTCTTCTGGTTCAAACATTGCCAATGTAACTATTGTTTTGAAGGATGATAGGAAGCAAAGTAGTAGTGATATTGTTAGGCACATTCAAGACGAAGTAGATGCGCTTAGGGGATTTGATGTCAGAGTTTCTGAGCCAAATGATGGTCCACCTGTTGGAAAGCCAATTGTTATAAAGTTTTTTGGAGATGATCTTGACACTCTCTCAGAAGTTTCAAAGACCGCTAAGTCTGTATTGTCTGAAGTTGGTGGAGCAGAGGGTATTGTGTCAAGTGCCTCAGAAGATATTACTCAGTTTTCACTTTATGTAAAAAAAGAAGAGCTATCAAGGGTAGGACTAACACCTGTGTCCCTAGCTGGAACTATTCGTACTTCCATCCAGGGTACAACTGCAACTGTTATAAAAAATTCAGAAGGGGACATTGACGTAGTAGTAAAGTTAGATGTAAATTCAGACTACGTTAGGCCGGAAGAAACAGATACTATCAGTATAGATGATATTAGACAGTTACAGGTGAATACCCCAAGCGGTGTAGTTCTTGTTGGTTCAGTTGTGGATGTAAATACAGAAAGAAGTAATATTAATATTTCACATGAAGATGGTAGGAGGCTTGTCAGTGTTTCTGCCGATTTAGCTTCAGGGTACAATGCTAATAAGGTTTTAGCATCATTTAGAGAAAATATGACAGATCTACCTGATGGTGTTGAGATGTCTATTGGTGGAGAAAGTGAGGAAACAAACACAGCTTTTAGAGAAATGGGTCTGTCACTTATTGCAGGAATTATTCTGGTTATAGCAATCTTAGTGCTACAGTTCAATTCTTATCGACAGGTTCTATTTATCGTAATTATTATTCCACTTTCATTAATTGGTGTTTTGTTTGGATTGGCTATATTTGATAAAGCTCTATCTTTTCCATCTCTTATGGGATTTATAGCTCTTTCTGGAATTGTGGTTAATAATGCAATTATTCTTATTGATGTTATCAATTCTCTTAGAAAAGAAAGTCCTAAAAAATACATAAATAAAGCTATAATAGATGGAGCCGTATCTAGGCTTCGACCAATACTACTAACAACTCTAACTACCGTTATTGGTATGATACCTCTTACATATGCGTCAGATTTGTGGTCACCACTTGCTTTTGCAGTTATCTTTGGACTAGCTTTTTCATCAGTAGTTACCCTATTCTTGATTCCAATTTTGTACAGCCGTTGGCCTGGAGTATAATGTCGTCATGCGAAAGGCTGTATTTTCTTTACTAATACTTCTGATCATTTCTGGTATATGGGTTGCCCTGTCTAGTAAAGACAACTATATTCCTATTGTAAATACCAATGCAGAAATTGTAGATTTCTATCTATCTAAACCCAATTTAGTTATTGAATCTAGAAATCTTTCTGGGGTTGATATCTATGCATCACCTGGTGATCCAGAATCTGAAGATTACCTACTGGGGGAAGCAGATTTGGTTGAGAGTTTTGGACAGATGCAGACTTGGATATTTCCTATTCCAGAGCCTGAGTTTTTAAGAGAAATATATACTATCGGTTATGACCTGGCTCTTAACCAGACAGAAAATGTGTATTTCCCAATAATAGGTGTCTCTAGTATATATGAGAGTCTTTGGGTGAATGTTCCAGAAAAAACTCTCACTCTATCTTTGGGAGAGTCTAGTACTGTTGGGGAATCAGAATTCTTATTCGGCAAGGTACTAGAAGACAGTCGTTGTCCGGTTGAAGTAAACTGTATTCAGGCTGGTAGAATAGTGATAGAAGTTGTGGTTGATGGAAAGTCCATAGTCATATCTAATACAGATGAAGAAGTGAAAGTGGGGAATTATTTTATAAAAATCTCTGGAGTTTTTCCTGACGCAAATCATGAGGGCATATCTTTAGATAGGTATCGATTAACATTATCAGTTATAAGCAGTTTATAATATGAAATGGCTAGTATTGGTTGTGATCATACTTGTGGCAATATTCTTTTTTAGTGAGGAGGATGGTAATGTTTCTGTCTTGGCAGAGTATCCAGAAAAAGTAGTCTATACAACAGACATATCAGTAGATCAGAAAGATTTAATTTTAGATTGTATGGAAAGAGACGGGATTTTTAACTCTTGTGGGTCTCCATGCTCTTTAGACGAAGAATTTTGTGTAGCAGTTTGTGCCTACACTTGCGACTTTACTAATTAGTGTCATTTTTGTACCATATAATACTGGAACAAGTCACGAAGGAATCGTGACAACTGTAATCCTGGCAGTCTCCAGGAAGGGCACCTTTTATTAAAAGGGGTATCTGATGACAATGTTAAGTTCTACCAGGGCAACGGGCGTTGAGACGTCTGAAAAGAAAGGGCGTCGTAAAGGATCAAAGAAGAAAGAGCTTCTTGATCCGCTGAAGGCACCCAAGAGACGCGGTGCTGACATGATCAGGCAAGAAGGCAGCGTGAAGTTTGAACACATAATGCCTATCTTCGGATTTCCAATGGCCACGTTGCCACAGGAGAGTGTTGCGGGTCAGGGTGCAGTTCTGATGCTCCAGGACAAGAGTGTCAAGCTGCCTATCGAGGTAAATGTCAGGGTTGTAAGAAGGACAAACAAGCGACCCGACATCGCTCCGCATTACATGGTTTCGTTGATCTAAACGAAAGCCCCTCCATGGGCGTACTCCACTTTCGGAGTGCGCCTTTTATTTATTAGGATCGAACCTAATCCCATTTCTGATTGGTGCCTCTTTTATAATTTGAATAGCTTCATCTAGACTGTCTGTAATTGTGTATAGTTTTGAATCCGATTCGTCTATCAGTCTATTTTTAAGAAGTATTTTCCTAGTAAATAGATCAAAATATTTCCAGTAACTTTTGCCAACAAGGATAATTGGTACAGGTTCTATCTTACCAGTTTGAACTAATGTAAGTATTTCGAATAGTTCATCTAATGTTCCGAATCCTCCAGGGAAAAACACATAA
The DNA here is from genome assembly GCA_022763265.1 of Minisyncoccota bacterium. Lineage (GTDB taxonomy): Bacteria > Patescibacteriota > Minisyncoccia > Phycocordibacterales > CAJQIN01 > CAJQIN01. The sequence continues at coordinate 6,424 of JALEGR010000051.1, forward strand.
CTTTCTGCTGAGAAAGATAGGCATACTTTTCTGCTGAAGAAATAGTAAAAGTTTACAGAATCTGTTACAAACTTATTCTTATTATGTTCATATGGATAGTTTCCAGGTAGATTAATCTGAAGTCCTACTGACTTACCCGCATTCTCATGTGCCCCACGATTAGCAGCTTCCATAATTCCAGGTCCACCCCCAGTTACAACAGAGTATCCTAAATCTTTTACAATCATTTCTGCTAATTTATATGCATCTTTATAAGAAGGATGATTTTCTGAAAGTCTAGCTGAACCAAAAAAAGTAACTGATTTTGGATGCTTTTCAATGGTTCTAAAACCTTCGGTAAACTCTTCTTGTATCTTCTCAATTCTTTTTTCTGTAGCCTCATGGATCTCCTCTAGTGTAAGAGGCTTGAATGGCTCCATCTTGGCTTGTGGAT
>JALEGR010000052.1 GCA_022763265.1 Minisyncoccota bacterium
AGGTTTAGGTAAAGGTACAGGAGGAGGTCGTGGTATGTAATCTCATTATGAATACTACCACCTATATAATCTACCATACCCTATAAACTCTTTTGGTTAACGATCTAAATGAGCGATAATATATCTTATGGAAAATAAGGGTGTTTACTAGATAGTTTTTGAGTTTAGAAATCATATATGATACACCACCATGTCATGAAAATATTTTAAGTTCACAACCTATGGGTGACACAAATAAGGAAGAGTGCGATGAATAAAATCTTTATTTTACTATTATTAATACCAACTATAGTTTTTGCCTCTGAAAAGACTCTAACCAATAACTCTACTAATGTTTTTTATAATAGAACTGTTGGTTTTAAAGTTACAAAACCAGCATCTTGGCATTTTATAACTGCAGAACAAAACTATGAAATGCTTCAAGAAGTAAGTTTGGAAGATAAAGAATTTGAGAAATTATTAAAGGAAAGATCTAATGCGCCATTAGTTGCATTCACAAAATACCCAATACCGCATGAAGATCTGAATCCTTCGTTTAAAGTTGGTATTAAACCTATCGGTGTTGTAGATAATTTTGAACCTGTAAAGACTTTAGAATTTATTATGAGTAATATAAAGCCCATCATAGGGGATTTTACAACAGAAAAGGAACCACAAAAGATCAGTATCTCAGGTATAGAATCGGCTTATGGAAGTTTTATATATACGATGAATACAAATAACGGAGAAGCATTTCCTGTACGTTCAGAAATGTGGTTAGTACCAAAAGGCCGCTATTTTTTTATGATAGGTTCTGGAGCACGTCAGGATGCTAAACAAGAAACTCGTGAAGAAATAATGAGTATTATAGATAGTATTGTCATTGAGCAGTAATTATTCCTTACGATACCTAGCATCTCTACTTTAGGCAAACACACTATTAATCGATAATTAACATTATGCAAAGTATCTGTATTATTGTGTTCCTAAATATGGAGATTTAATGGTAGTTTGAGTACTCCTGTGGCGGTTTATGTACTAGGCATAATCAAAGAATATCATTTCTTATCCCACCCTACTACTTTGTCATTTTCAAGTGTAATCCTTAGTCTGTAACGATTACCTCCTTGATGCTGATATTTCCAAATTTCCTTCTTTTTGCTCTTTAACACTTTTTCATCAATACCTTCGGGTGTTCCAAGGGAATCAACTAATTCTTTGGATGTTTGCCCTTGCCAGAATTCCCTAGTTAATATCTTCTCTAATAGTTCGGGATCAGGATATTTTGCTTTTAAATTCTCTATACGTTTTTTATTTCTAGACCCTAAGGAATAAAGAAGATAGCCACTATCTCTCGCGTTCCATATTTAGTTCCATACCTCTTACAGCCATGTTAAAAGGGTCTTCGCCTAAAGCATCAACCAAGCCATCAAGTCCTTCGCCATTTTCACCTATAAAGGCTTAAATCCCATAAAGGTACGTAAACCGCCACAGAAACACTCAAACTATTACTGGCTATATGATACAGGTCTTTTATGCAATCAATTTAGGTGCTTTTAGTTTAAATGAGTCTTTAAGCCGTTTGTCCGAGAAATCATACTCCCCTAATAAATTCACATGCGCCCAGGAAATAGGAGAATGAGTAGCAATAGATGAAAGAAGCACTTGTTGTTGCTCAGGTTGCTTTTTAAGACGCACTGTTTTGTCAGACAGGTAAATATAATTCCAACAGATGATAGCGTTTTTGATCAGACGATTGCAACTTTCTGCAATTTCCTGCTCTTCCTTTTCTCCTTGAGTAAAACCCCTAGGGTCACCTACAGCAACGGCACGACTAAAACGATTAGCTAACTCTACTTTATTCAACTGTTTTTCGATTGCCTGACGTAATTCGACTTCACTCAGATAACGAAGAATAAACTGTGATTTTATAATCTGACCAAAAGCTTTCAACCCCTTATAAAGAGCATGTTGTTTAGAGTATGAATTAAGTCGCCTAAATATTTCTGAAGCTGTGTATTCTTTCAGTTTTATCGTTGTCACCAAACGCAAAACATCATCCCATGTTTCTTCAATAATATCTTTGTTGATATATTTACTTGGAGCTATACCCCACTCTTTCTTTATGTTTTTTTTCCTCGATTTAAAAGTATAAAGAATTTGTTTTTTAAGGTTCTTTATTCTCGGAGCGTATGAAAATCCAAGAAGATGTGTGATTGCAAAGATAGCTTCACTATAACCATGTGTATCAGTTGAATGAATATCTGACCGCACTACGTCGTTATGCATTAAACCATCAATAACATAGGCACTTTCTCTTTCTGCAGCACTGAATACAAGGGAATGCCATAAGAAGTTACGTTCATCAATAAAAGTATAAGCACTAACTCCTTGTTCCTTTCCAAAATATTTGAAGGAGTAATTAGCATTTAGAGAGTCCGTTCTTACGGTATATTTTTGTCCGTCACTGGCAGTGTGAAGGCTATCTTTAGACTTACGATAAATATCTGGTAATTCCATACTATCCATAAGTTTTATGATACGGTCATTAGCTGCCTGGACATTATCTAAAGAAAAGTACCAGTTAATAACATTATTCAGATTATTCTCACTAATTTCACTAGATATTCTGGCAATTTTAGGGGTACCAATAGCACAACCTTTTCCTATGATTCCGGCATAAAGTGTTTTATCCGTAGTTTTGTTTTTAGCGTAGCGTTGTTGCCAATGCTGAAACTCCTCTAAAAACTTTGTATGACGATTAACTGTAGATAATACCTCTGTAAGTGCTACCGGTTGATCTGGGAAAAGTGACTGTAATAATTCACTGTCAGAGTTCTCTTCTTTTTTTGGAGTATTGATAGTAAAGTCACCATTCTTGTTAACCTTTAAATAAAGGTTGTTTCCTTCTAGATAGAGTTGATTAATTTCTTGGTATTGGTGATGAAGTTTTTTATCTAACGCATCCAATAATGTAGAAGGATTTGCTAGATCTGTTAATGATGCTTTAGTAAGTAACATTTCTTTTTCTTTACGCCAGCGCTCCTTTGAAATCATATAGTCATCAAGAGATCTATATTTATAAGAATGTTTTAGATTAAGTGTTCCAGACTTTAATGCAGAAGCAATATGTATAAAAAGGAATACCTTATATAAGGATATGCGGAACTCTCCTTTAACAAAGACAGCTTTACGTTGCTCATTATCCAAGAAATCAAGGGGTGCAGTCTTTGTAATAACTCCATCTTTTTCCTTAAAGTAAGTAATAGCTTCCATTAGCGCTGTGGAGCTTATTTCACCCTGGAAATCTAGAGCTTTTACAATTGGTGTAACGCGACTTTGGAGCCTTAATGAATGATCTTCCAGTACATCAAAATAACTCTTTTCATCCTTACTTCTTTGTTCAAGAGAGTTTTCTAACTGTTCACTTTCTTCTGCTATCGCATTGGGAAACCCGAGTAATTTCTTAATACGCCTTACTTTATCTGTATCTGTAAGTGTTGTGTCTTCTATGATTTCATAAATCTCAGAAAAAATATTAAAGATCTTATTACTGAAAGCTTTAAGTGATGATTTAAAGGTTTTATCTTTTTGTTTTCGATTTTCATAACAACTATCTCTATGTTCTCGCATAGAGCTGTTTTGATAGCTACGCATTACCGATAACAATACGTCAGCAAGATTATCTTGTAGACGATAATATTGATGTGCAATAAATGCTATAACATGAAGATATTGATCCTCTAAAGACCTCTGATTTAACTGGAATATGTCAGACTTTATGACGCTGTTAGCATAATACCGAATGCCATCATATCCCAAGTTTAGAGTGGGCAGTATTTCTTCTATACTTGTATATAATTCCTTTAAGTATACTAAATCATC
>JALEGR010000053.1 GCA_022763265.1 Minisyncoccota bacterium
ACATGAGAAAAACATCTACCTTTCTAAGATATTCAAAGATGTTATTCTCAAACAATATTCCTTTAGGTCCTGACCTTGTGTCAGGATTATGCCTTGTAACCAGGCCGCCTTGGAGTTGAGCGCCCAAGGATGAAGCTTCGGTAACACGAAGAAAACCCCAATTGCTCTTTTTGAAGGTGGTGAACCCTACCTTAGTGGAAGTAGGGGTGGGTTACTGGAAGGGGGAGTATTTTGTTCTTGGTATCAGGTGGTGAACCCTACCTTAGTGGAAGTAGGGGTGGGTTACATAAGCCAGTAGTCCTATTACACCCCCCGCTAGGTAGTGAACCCTACCTTAGTGGAAGTAGGGGTGGGTTACGATGTGGAGACGGCGGGAATCGAACCCACGTGGTAGTGAACCCTACCTTAGTGGAAGTAGGGGTGGGTTACTTCGAAGAACCTCTTCAATAGAACCTTTTAAGGTAGTGAACCCTACCTTAGTGGAAGTAGGGGTGGGTTACGATACTGCCTTTAATCTTTTACAATAGCTGCCAGGTAGTGAACCCTAGCTAAAGGAATGTTTTTATACCGTCCCAAGTGGGCGGTTTTTTGTTAGGAATAACTATTGAATATTACGTGTGTATAGGCAGCTTTGATCAAAATGGGTTTTGTAACATAATTTCCATAGGCAAAGTATATCTGATAGTAAGAGGAGTCTAGTCAAAAAGAAATATCATAAGGGTCTTTTGTCGATGAGTTCTATCGCTAAAGATTTAAATGCGTCACTAGATTCAGTTGTCTATTTTATACTGTTATTCTAACCAAGATGTCACAAGATTAATTGAGTTTTGGTATAGCTTAACAGATATTCCTAAGACTCAATTTAGTAAACTTTATGTAAGGGAAGACTACAAAGAAGGTAGAACGATGAAATATGAACTTGTCCATATAAGGTACAATGATAAGAAGCTATTGTTAGATCTCAAGAATCTGTTAGAATCGTATAAGCAAAAATATTGCGTCGGTGGCAGAGTGGTCAAATGCATCGGACTGTAAATCCGACGACCGATGGTCTACGGGGGTTCAAATCCCTCCCGGCGCACAATTTGTTATTATATCTGTATGGACAGATCAGGTTTACGTACTTGGATAGAAATAGACAGAAAGAAGATAGAACATAACTATAAGGTATTTAGATCCATTATTTCTGGTGGAACTAAGCTTTGTGGTGTTGTTAAATCAAATGCATATGGTCATGGCTTTTTTGAATATGCTAAAGAGCTTTCTAGTTTGGGCATAGATTATTTTGCAGTCGACTCTGTGGTTGAGGGAATTAGGTTAAGAAAAGAGGGTATTACAGAGCCAATACTTATACTTGGATATACATTGCCTGAGAGAATGCAAGAGGCAGTAGATAATGACCTAAGTATTACTATAAGTAACATTGATTCTTTGGAGGCGGTAAAGAAGATAAAGGGTGCTAAGGTTCATGTAAAAATTGATACAGGAATGTCTAGGCAAGGTTTTCTAGAGGATCAGCAGGAGGAATTATTCAAGTTACTTAATGGCATAAACGTGGAAGGAGTATTCACGCACTTTGCTTCTGCTAAAAACCCATCTTTTCCAACTGATACAAAAAAGCAATTTGAAAGATTTCTTAAATGGAAAGAGTTTTTTATAAAAAAAGGATATTCTCCAATTTTTCATGCAAGTGCCACATCTGGAACTTTGCTTTTCCCTGAAACTCATCTAGACATGGTCCGAATTGGTATTGGACTATATGGCCTGTGGCCTTCAGTTGAGTGTAAGAATGCTCTGGAGGATAAGATCAACCTAAAGCCTGTTCTTTCTTGGAAAACAATTGTCAGTGAGATAAAGGAGGTAGAAGCAGGTAACAGAGTTGGATATGATTTTACAGAGAGATTAGACAAGGGTAGTAAGTTGGCACTTTGTCCAATTGGATATTGGCATGGTTATCCAAGGAGATTATCAAGTATTGGTAGAGTAGAGATTGGGGGACAGCTTTGTAGGGTGATTGGAAGAGTATCAATGGACATTATTATTGTAGATGTAACGGGAGTTAACATAGAAGTTTTAGACAAGGTTACTCTGATTGGAGATAAGTTTAGTGTCTATGATATGGCACGTCTTGAAGATACAAGTTGGTATGAGACCATAACTCGTATAAACCCTTTAATTAGAAGGATATTTATATAAAAGCAGGCTTGATTTTATATAAAAAAGATGTATTGTGTGAACAGAAATGGTTATTTGAAAAGGAGGTTAGGATGTTTGGATGGATTAAAGATCCACATCTTAGGTGGATAAATATTCTGAGCTTATTTCTCTTAAACTGGTACCTATTTAATCACGCTAAGCGTTTTCTGTATCACTTATTCTTATACAATCATTTTTACACAGGCTCACTGCTTACAGTAGTAGCAGTTGTGGTGATTGACATTTCTTATTTTTATTTTACCAAAAGATATCTCACTAAACAGAAATGGGAATATCTAGGTCTATGTGATGCTTGTGGCTATGACTGGTCTCAAAGTGGAGAATTGTGCCCAGAGTGTGGTTGCGCAAAGAGGGAGGGTTAGAATGTTAAGAGAGCTCTGGAGAATGAGGAAGATTGAGCCAGCTGCTACTGTCTGGAATAAGTTTGTTTCAGCTAGCCAAGCTTCCTGTGTTTTCTCTTCCGCATTTCTCATTGTCCTTTTGATGTTTATTGGAGAATGTGGATTAGGTAGGTGGCTTGCAGGACTTGTCGTGGTCATGGGCATCTATTGTTTTATGATGCTTTTCCCGTGCAGTTTCCTTTTTTGTAAAAATGAAATAATGGAATCCTGGAAGAAAGTGGGATACTGTGACCAGTGGGGCTACGATTGGTCACAAAGTGGCAAGTCCTGTCCCGAATGCGGTAATCAAAAATAGTCCCTATGCTTTTGCATAGGGATTTTCTTTAATATAAACTGTAATCTATATGAGAACTAATATTGTCCATCCTGGAGCAGACGAGTTGGTATACGAAATACGGGAGATTGTTGAAGTTGCAAATAGACTAGAGTCTTTAGGGTTAAACATTACCTGGGAAAATATCGGTGATCCTGTTGAGAAAGGGGAACGGGTTCCAGATTGGATAAAGGAGATTGTTTCCAAAGCTTCTCTGGAGAATAGTTCTTACGGGTATTCTCCGACAAAGGGACTACTTGAAAGTAGAGAGTATATTGTGCATGAAAGAAATATCGAGGGTGGTATACAAATAACAGCTGATGACATTCTTTTCTTCAATGGATTAGGTGATGCTATTACAAAGATATATCAAAACCTAAACCCAAAAGCTAGAATAATTGGTCCAAATCCTGCATATCCGACACATTCATCAGCAGAAGCAGCACATGCTGATTCAGGTCATATTACCTATCAATTAGACCCTAAAAATAACTGGGAGCCTAATCTAGATGAGATTAGGAGAAAGGTTAGGGATAATAAAGATATTGTGGGAATTCTAATAATAAATCCGGATAATCCAACTGGTTTTGTATATTCACAGGAGACAATAAAAAAGATAGTTGATATTGCTAGAGAAAATGATCTTTTCATAATATCAGATGAAATTTATTCAAATCTGTTTTTCCCGGAAAGTGGGATGAAAAAGTTGGCCTCTGTAATTGGTGATGTGCCAGCTATTGCTATGCGTGGTATTTCTAAGGAGTTTCCATGGCCAGGAGCTCGTTGTGGTTGGATTGAATTTTACAATAGAGATAAAGATGAAAATTTCAATAGATACACGAAATCAATAATTGACTCAAAGATGCTTGAGGTTTGCTCAACCACTCTTCCTCAATTAGTTCTACCTAGAGTAATGAAAGATAATAGATATTTTTCATATTTAGATGAAAGGATAAAAAAATATGAAAGAAGATCAGATTATGCCTACGAAGTATTTTCCAAAATACCAGAGCTTGTGGCCCACAAAGCTAAGGGTGCATTCTATTTTACTGTGATTTTCAAAGAGGGGGTTTTGAATGATGGACAGAGTTTGCATATAGAGGAAAGGTATAAGGATATAATCGGACCACTTCTAGGAGAGTCTAGTTTGGATAAGAGGTTTGTATACTGTCTTCTGGCATCAACTGGTATATGTATAGTTCCAATGTCTTCTGGCTTTAACTCAACTCATATGGGGTTTAGGATGACTTTACTTGAAGAAGATGACCAGAAGTTTGAAAAGACTGTTAATACTATAGCTGAGAGTATAAAAGACTATATTGGTTGACTGAGGTATTTATATAGGCAATACTGAGTATAGAAACCTCAAAAAGAAGGAGAATGCCATGGAGGTAATTTTAACAATCATCTTCTATCCGGGGTACTTACTTGCTTGTCTTCTTGGTAAGATAAAGCAAATGGGGGATGGTACTGACAATGAGTCTGTTGAAATTGAAATCATGAAGTGGTCTCTTGTCTTCGCGGTGGTTTTCTGGGTTTCGATTGGATACTTGGTTTTTTGGTTGTTTAAACATGTGTCCGTAAGTATTTCTTGACTTCAAGATGATTGTCTGTAATATGACTAACGGACTCGACTAAGTAAGAAAGAAAACTCGATTCCTTTCTGGAGATCTTTGAGATGGGAAAAGCCCAAACATGACGCGGTCACACTATTGGCCGGCGAAGAATCATGGGTTATGGACCACCTTGAATGAGGTAGAGGGGTATCCAAGGACACTGTTAGAAATGGATCCTTGCCTCTTGGTGGCACCAGAGTAGTCACGGAAGTCCGACACTTCCCTTGACGGACGTCAATGTCCGCAAGAGGTGTGATGAAGTACGGGGTGAAGCGCGTCGCAAATTAGAGCTCACCCAAGGCTAAAGCTCAGTCGCAGTGTCATTCCAGACCATACTACTCCAGGGTATGGTCTTTTTTTATACTTATGCTATATTAGGATCCTATGTCACAAGATCAGTTGATAAAATTAGTTAACAAAGACACTAAAGAAGTATATTGGACTCGCAAGAATAAGAAGCTTGTTGAGCGTAAAATTGAACTTAAAAAGTACTCTCCGAAGTTAAGGAAGAGAGTGGTATTTAAAGAAGCAAAAAAGTGATACTAAAACTTCCCTAGTCAGGGAAGTTTTAGTATGTGGATAACACATACCTATACCATGTTATTATATATACATAAACTAAATACATAGTTCATGTCAGGTAAAAAAGAATTTGAACAAAATGAGTCTACAAAATTAAGATCTAGAGGTTATTCAATAAAAGAAATAGCCAAGAAGTTAAATGTTTCTCAAGGATCTGTATCTCTCTGGGTTAGAAACCTTAAATTATCTAGCAATGCAAAGAAGAGGATTGAGAAAAAAAGAGAGATATCGCGAATAAAGGCAGCTAATACTCATAGGAATAGAAAAAAGGAAAGGTTGCTTGCCTCTAGAAAAAGAGCCATTGATACTATTAATTCTGTAGGATCTAATCTGGGTACAAAAAAGTTAATTTGCTCGCTAGTCTACTGGTGTGAAGGTTCTAAGGCTGATACTTCCGTTGCTTTTACTAATGCTGATCCAGATCTAGTTAGTACTTTCTTGAGGTTACTTAGAGAATCATTTGACATTGATGAAAAAAAGTTTAGGGTATGTGCCCACTTGCATGGATATCACGATAAAGGAAAACAAATAGAGTATTGGTCTAGAGTAACGGACATACCTATAGATCAGTTCTCTAAGCCCTATATAAAAAAGAATAATAGGAAGGTAATTAGGAAAAATTATCAAGGATGTGTTAATATTCGATATTATAGTGCTCAGGTGGCGCAGGATCTGTTGGCATTGGCACGTGTGTATATGGGAGGGTCTATCGGTTAATTGGTAAACCACGGGACTCCAAATCCCGGACTGCAGGTTCGAGTCCTGCTGGACCCGCAATTGACAGCGTATATATGTTGACGTATCATCGTGTAAGAACTTCAAGACAGGAGATGAACAATGGGCGGGTTTCTAGTTTTTTTAGGTGTGATGGGCTTTATGCTTCTTATTCCTGACTTTATAGATTTTTTTCACGGTGATGATATTTGTTTTGGTAGCTTTTTCAGAAGACTTGCCATGAGCCTTACCTTGCTAGTGATTGGCGGCGTCCTCAACTATATTGGCATTTGACCTAAGTCTCTAGTCTTATACAAACATGTTGCTAATCTGTGACATGTTTTTTCATATAGTCCAAGGCTTTCTTTTTATCCTCAAACCAAACAATATCTTTATTCTTTCTAAACCAGGTCATCTGACGTTTGGCATATTTATGTATCTCTGATTCCAATTCTTTCAGCATTTCCTCTTTTGAAAGTTCTCCTTTTATGTATCTAGAAACATATCTGTATTCCAAACCTAAATCCTCCATTCTCTCATATGAGAGACCATTCCTATGCAACCTCTCTACCTCTTCAACCATCCCTTCTTCTACTCTTTTATACAATCTTTCGTGTATTTTATTTTCTAGAATATCTTTAGCTACTTTGATACCAACTTGTATAAGTTCAAATTCCTTTTCCTTCTCTTCTACTGTAGGAACTTTTCCTAATACACTAGCTATCTCAATTGCCCTGATTAACCTTACCGGATTATCTTTATCAATAGTTTCATATCTGTCTGGATCTAGTGTCTCTAGCTTCTTTTGAAGATCTTTTTTTGAAAGTAATGATAATTCTTCCCTTAGTTTGTAATTTTCTGGAACATTCGGGTATTCTCTATTATTAATTAAGGAATCAATATAGAAACCAGTACCACCAACAACTATCGGATTTTTACCTCTTTTCCAGATGTCTTCCATGTATGATCTAGCCATTTTTGTATACTCTCCTACACTAAATATGTTTTTTGGATCCTCTACATCAAGCATATGGTGTCGAATACATTCCATTTCTTCTGGGGTGATCTTTCCACTTCCAATATCAAGACCAATGTACACCTGTCTTGAATCAGCAGAGATTATCTCACCATCTATTTCCTTTGCAATTTTTACTCCTAGATCACTTTTGCCAGAGGCAGTTGGTCCTACAATTGTGATTACTTTTTTCATTGTGTATAATGACAAACTATCATGAATATATTTATTGGAAAAGAAGTGGAAGATGTATCATTCGATGCATTCCACGAAGGTAAGGAGAAAGAGATGGAGCTAGCTGACTTCTCCGGTCAGTGGTTGGCAGTTGTATTTTACCCCGCAGACTTTACATTTGTTTGTCCAACTGAATTAGAAGAGTTAGCAGAAATGTATCCAGAGTTTCAAAAAGAGGGAGCAGAGATAATTAGTGTGAGCACTGATACTGTTTTTACACACAAGGCTTGGCATGATAAATCAGAGGCTATTGGAAAGATAAAGTTTCCAATGGTGGCTGATCCTGCAGGAAAACTATCTAAGATGTTTGGGGTATATCTTGAAGACGAGGGACTTGCCCTTAGAGGTTCATTTGTTATTGATCCGGATGGAGTTCTGAAAACTATTGAGGTACATCATAATGATATTGGTAGAAGTGGTAAGGAATTACTTAGAAAAATACGAGCTGCTAAGTTTGTGAGAGAGCATGGTGGTAATGTCTGTCCTGCGTCCTGGGAGCCAGGAAAAGATACTTTGAAGCCAGGAATGGATTTAGTTGGGGGAATATAAAACCCCGCTTTATAGAGCGGGGTTAGTATAGTTAAGTCATTTCCTCTTGCCGTTAAGCAGGGGATAGAGAAGGCTGCGCCACTGTTCAATTGTACCAATGACGCCACCAATTTCCAGAGTGTCACTGTTCGGGTTGCCACTGGGCTTGGCGTCAGCAAAAATCAAGAGTTCTTCCTTGCAGCAACCACATCCAACACGGATTCTTGCGCTGGTTCGATTTTTGCCAGTTACCCTACCTTTCCTGCGCTGAATCTTTAAGGGCTTGGTTGTCATGCCAACAGAGTCTTCGATCTGTTCCGTTTTGGGCATTTTGCCTCCTTTACACGTTTGGTAGACCAGTTCTAACCTAGTTTCTACCAAAATCAGTAAGTATTGTCAATTGTGCCGGAGGTGGGACTTGAACCCACATCCCTTGCGAGACACGATTTTGAGTCGTGCGCGTATACCAATTCCGCCACTCCGGCATGTACAAGGATCTTATCAGAATTTTACACATTAGAAAACTACTTTTTACATGTTAAAATACCTACATGTCACAGTTTTATAACAACTCAGTATTCTGGATTGAGGTTGATAAGATAGTTCCAAACCCATACCAGCCAAGAAGAGAGTTTGATCAAAAAGAATTAGAGTCACTAGCTGATTCCATTAGACAATATGGGGTTCTTCAGGCTTTGGTTGTAACTCGAAGAGAAATACCAAAAGATGATGGGGGAATTGATGTTGAGTATGAGTTAATTGCTGGAGAAAGAAGGCTCAGGGCTTCAAAGATAGCAGGTCTAAGGGAAGTTCCGGTTTTGATTAAAACTGGAGAAGAGGATAACTTAATGAAGCTTGAGTTAGCAATTATTGAAAATGTTCAGAGAGAAGATCTTTCTCCAATTGATAGAGCTAAAGCATTCAAGAGGCTTGTTGATGATTTTGGTCTAACCCATATACAAGTTGGAAAGAAGGTTGGAAGAAGTAGAGCTTTTGTTACAAACACTATTCGTCTTCTTGAAATGCCGGAAGTGGTTCTCAAGGCAATGAGTGAAGGTAAAATAAGTGAGGGACATGTAAGGGCTCTTGGTATGGTTAATCATAAACCAGATGAACAAGAAGTTCTTTTGAAAGAGATTATACTTAAGAAACTAAATGTTAGAGAGGCAGAGAAAATGACTAGGAGGATTGCTCAAGAGAAAGTCAGGAAGAATAAATACCTTGATGATCCAGAGGTTATGAAGATTGCAAGTGATATTTCAGAGAAATTAGGAACAAGGGTAAATGTTGAGAAATTTGAGAACGGAGGAATACTTTCAATAGATTTTATTGATGTTTCTGAGTTGAGAAAGCTTTTGAGTGCTTTAGATAGGAAGGAAATTGTTGAAGAAAATAAAGGAGAAAAGGGTGGTGAGGATGATCTGTACTCTATAACAGATTTTAGCCTTTAAGCATTTCAATAGCTTTCTCAATGTCTAACTTAGCTGCATCTTTTTCGTCAAGGTAAATTCTTCGAAGTCCCTTTCTAAGAAACGGACCATTCTTACTCTTGTAAAGCACAATCTCTTTTTTAGTTTTTGTATTTGTTCCAATTACTCTTACCTTTTCAACACCTTTAGGCAGTGCCTTTTCTTCAGCTAGCAATTCTAAGGCCCTTTCTTTGGTAATAGTATAAACGTCATCAGGGGATTTTATTGATCTGTACTCTCCATTTTGGTGTACATATGGCCCAAATCTACCGACACTTACTGTTATGCCATCTCCCAGGTCTTTTGGCAGCTCTAGATATTTAAGGGCATCTTCTAAGGTTACTTCCTCAATGTCTTTTTCTTTAGGTATACTTGCCATTTTTGGTTTTGTACCCTTCTCTTTTTCTCCTAACTGGACATATGGTCCAAATCTTCCAACTTTTACAAAAACATTTTTACCAGTTTCTGGATCAGTACCAATTGGTTCATCTCCTTTGACCTCTTTTCCTTCCAAAGTAAGGGACCCCTCACAGTCTGGATATTTTGAACAGGATAGAAATTTGCCACCACGACCAAGTTTAATAACCATAGAGGATCCACATTTTGGACATTTGAACTTTGGGTCAGCTTTTCCTAAATCAGTAATTTTTGGTATATCTTCTTTGTCTTCTATATCTTTAGTAAAAGGTCCATAGAAATCAGAAAGAGTTTTTTTGTACTCTCTTTTGCCCTCAGCCATTTCATCTAACTCATTTTCCATCTCAGCAGTAAATGAGTCACTAATGTATTTATCGAAATATTTCTCTAGGAAGCTTGAAACAACATCGCCAGTGTCAGTAGGGAAAAGGGTTCTACCTTCCTTAGTAACATATCCTCTATCTTCTAATGTTTTTATAATTGAAGCATAGGTAGAAGGTCTACCAATATCTCTTTTTTCTAGTTCCTTAACCAATCCAGCTTCTGAATATCTATTTGGTGGCTGTGTCTGTTTTTCTTCTTCCTTTATCTCTTTTAGTTTTAAGGTGTCTCCTTCTTTTATCTTTGGAACTTCCACATCTTCTCCTCTAGCTTCTGGGTCAGCTTTGAGCCAGCCTGGAAAGACTATTCTGCTTCCATTTACATTGAAAAGTGGCATCTCTTTATTTTCTCCAACTTTTACTGAAATTTTTGTTCTAAGAACTTCAGCATCCGCCATTTGACTAGCTAGTGTTCTTTGTCTAATTAATCTATACAGCCTTTTTTGTTCTGCAGTTCTGCCAGCTTCTTTTTTAGAGAGATTAGTTGGTCTAATTGCCTCATGTGCTTCCTGAGCATTTTTACTTCTAGTTTTGTAGTGCCTTTCTTTAAAGTATTCTTTTCCAAAGACAGAGGCAATTTCTTTCATAGATGCAGCTATAGCAGTTTGTGAAAGATTTAGTGAGTCTGTTCTCATGTATGTAATTTCTCCAGCTTCGTATAACTTTTGGGCAATACCCATAGTTCTTGAAGGGGAAAAGCCATATCTGTTACTTGCAGATTGCTGTAGGGTAGAGGTGATGAATGGAGGCCTTGGGGCCCTTTTGGCTTTAGTTTCTTTTATTTGGTCTACTTTCCACGCTTCTTTCCTTCCTTCTTCTAATATGAAATCAACTCGCTTTCTAGTGGTCGGCTCTTCTGCACAGGTAAGCATGAAAATGTGGTCACTTTTTTCTACATCCGCTGTAATTGTCCAGAATGTCTCAGGCTTGAAAGCTCTAATTTCTCGCTCTCTTTCCATTAGAATTCTAAGTGCTGGTGACTGAACTCTACCTGCAGAAAGACCATATCTTACTTTTTTCCATATTAGTCCTGATAGGTCATATCCAAATAGTCTATCCAGCACTCTTCTGGCTTCCTGAGCTGTTTTTAGATTTACGTCTATCTTCCTTGGATGCTTAATAGCTTCAGTTACTGCTTCTTTAGTTATCTCATTGTAAGTTATTCTCTCAATATTTTTATTTACATCTTGAAGTAGTTCTGACAAATGCCAAGCGATTGCTTCTCCTTCTCTGTCGGGGTCTGTAGCTAAGACCACAGAGTCTGACTTTTTGGCTAGATTTTTTATTTCATTTACTACCTTTTCTTTCCCGGGAGAAACTATGTAGTTTGGTATAAAACCTGCCTTAACATCAACAGCATTTTTATTACTCTTTGGAAGATCTCTAATGTGACCAACAGATGCCTTTACTGTAAAATCATCTCCAATATATTTGGAAATTGTTTTGGCTTTGGCTGGTGATTCGACTATAAGTAACTTTTTACTCATTAGAATATTAGTACACTACATGAATTATTTTGGCAAATTTATTTTTATTTCTCCAAGTTCTTCTTTAATAATATCTTTAAGTGACAGTGTTGCTATTAGCCTATCACATTCTATACTATTTAGGTTAAGTTCATTGCACAAATCTATTTTTTCAAGTGGTTTTCTAAGTAAGACTTTTACAGCCACAAGTTCTTCTTCCGTGAGGTCTGGTTTATCATTTCTTTCTACAGAAAAACCAAGTATTTCTAAAAGGTTATCAAGAGATGTTATTGGTGTTGCTCCATTTCTTATTAGGTAATGTGGCCCACTAGAAGTCTTGCTAAAAATTGAACCAGGAAAAGTACACACTTCCCTGTTATATTGCATTGCTAGATCAGCTATAACCATGGCATTAGACTTTCTTTCGGCTTCTATAACGATAGTTGTTTGTGAGATACCAGCAATTATTCGTAATGACAATTCTTTTGACTTTTTAGTCTTGCATTTATTTGGTCCTTCTTCTGAAAGAAGTAGTCCATTTGATGAGATGATTCTTTCCTGTAGTTCATCTGAATGTTTTAGTCCAGAAGAAGAAATCCCAATTACTTGTGTACCTAGTTTAAGGGCTTCCTCTGTAGTCAATTGTTCTATACCTACAGATAGTCCTGTAGCAATTGATATTGGATACTTTGAGAGTCCAAGTGTTAATTTCTTTACTATTTCTATACCGTAATCTGTTGGTTCTTTTGATCCAGTTATAGAAATAACAGTTTTTTCTCCAGGTAGTTTTCCTCTCATATATAGTTTTTCTGGGTAGTCTGGGATTTCCTTGAGGAGACTAGGTATCTTTTGGGACATATTTCAGAATTGTAACACTTCTGATAATATAATGGATATGTTAGATATAAACTTTATCAGAGAAAATGACGCTGTTATTGCTGATGCTGCCAAAAGAAAAGGTATTAAATTTGATATATATGCTCTTATTAAATTAGACGACGAGAGGAGAAAGTTTCTCCAGGAGGTTGAGGAAATGAAGAGTAGACAGAATGAGGCTTCAAAGAAGATAGCAATTCTAGATGGAAAAGAGAGAGAAAAGATTCTTTCTGATATGAAGATTGTAAAAGAGTCTTTACAAAAAAGTGAAGAAAAACTAAAGGAGACAATGGAGAGGTGGAAGAAGATGATGCTTGAAGTGCCTAATATTCCAGATGTCTCTGTGCCAGAAGGTGTAAGCGAAGATGAGAATGTTGAGGAAAAGGTTTGGGGAGATAAGCCAACTTTTGATTTTGAGGCAAAGGATCATATGGAATTGATGGAGAATCTTGGAATGGTTGATTTTGAAAGAGGTACAAAGGTTCATGGATTCAGGGGGTATTTCCTGAGGGGTGATGGGGTTAGGCTTTCAATGGCTATTTGGAACTATGCTCTAGATTTTTATTCAAAAAAAGATTTCATACCATTTATGGCACCTTCTGTTGTGCATAAGCAGTTTTTCTATGGCACAGGACACTTGCCAAATGAGGCAGAAGATCTTTTTGAAACACAGGATGGAGATAATCTTTCAGGAACAGCAGAAGTTCCAATGATGGCATATCACTCTGATGAAATTATTCAGAGGGAAGATCTGCCTAAAAAGTATCTAGCCTTTTCTCCTTGTTATCGTAGAGAAGCTGGATCTCATGGTAAAGATATTAAAGGACTAATTAGAGTTCATGAATTCTATAAATGGGAACAGTTAGTTTTATGCGAAGCAAGTCATGATGAGTCTGTGAAATACTTCGAAGAGATAAATGCCAACATGGAAGAATTTATAGAATCTTTAGCTATCCCGTATAGAAGACTTTTAATTTGTACTGGGGATTTGTCACAGAGTAAGGTTAAACAATATGATACTGAACTATGGGTGCCAAAAGAGAATAAATATAGAGAGATTAGTAGTGCATCATATTTTCATGATTTTCAATCAAGAAGATTCAACATTAGATACAGAGATACTGATGGTGACAAGAAGATAGTTCACTCTATGAATGCTACCGCTATTCCAACCCCAAGGATACTTGTCTCTTTACTTGAAAATTTCCAGCAGGCTGATGGTTCAATAAAGATACCAGAAAAGCTAGTTCCATATTTTGGAAAAGATACTATCTCTAAGAAAAATTAATGTCTCGCAGGGTTACCGGGTCAGGTAAGGTCAGGAAGAAAAGAAGAATGGCTATTCTTTGGAGGATGTTTCTTTTCTTTTCCGTAGTAATACTTATTGTGCTCGGCTTTATTTATTTGTTGAATTCAAACAGATTGAGTATACAGAAAGTTGAAGTGTCTGGATCTAATGAATATCTTGATAATGATGTAAAAGAATATGTATCTTTAGTACTCTCTGGCAATTACTTTGGGATATTTTCAAAGGAGAATATATTTTTGTATCCAAAAAGAGAAATATATACAAGTATCTTAGAAAGGTTTCCGACAATAAAAGATGTATCTTTTGAACTGGATCCATTTGAGAGTCAGATTCTCTATATTAGTCTTACAGAAAGAAGAGAGAATGCTCTTTGGTGTAAGAATACAGAGGATTGTTATTTTATGGACAGAACTGGTTATATTTTTGATAAGGCGCCAACTTATTCTCCCGGAATAGTATTTTTCTATTTAGGGGGTATAGAGGGTAATCCTATCGGCAGACAGTTTCTTTCAGAAGAGGATTTAACTAGAATCAACTCATTTATACAGGCTATTAAAAATCATCCAGATCTCGCAAGTCTTTTGCCTGTTGGGGTTGAGGTAATTAGTCCAGACCTTTCTGTTCTTCTATCAGGTGGTGGAAAGATTGTGATAGGAGATGTTTCTAGATTATCTGATGCTTTTGATAACTTACTGTTATCTGTTCTTGAAAGAGGTTTGGAGGTGGAAAATCTAGAGTACATAGATCTTAGGATTGAGAATAAGGTCTTTTTCAAACATAAGGTATACTAATAGTGTATGTTTGCGTACTTAAGATGGCATTATACTAGAGCCCTAAAGGAAGGTTTAGAACTTTTTTCAAATGCCATTTACTTTGTGTACCACTTTTTCTCAATACCACTTCTATTTAGGACTTTTTTTCATAGATTCTCTAAGATGGGGGAGGGTTATGGGCGTGGGTTCAGTCCAGAAAATTTTTTCTCAGCACTTATAGTAAATACTATTATGAGAATTGTTGGTATTATCTCAAGAACAGTCGTTATCTTAATTGGTGTTGTGGCGACTTTATTTACTATTTTACTGGGTATTGTTGCATATGTTCTCTGGTTCATTCTTCCTATTGCTATCATCTTTTTATTCCTTAAGGGCTTGTCTATTTTGATATGAACTTTGACCAAATAAAAAGAAGATCAAGAGTATATTTACCTGTAATAAAAACAGATAAGTTCTTATCACCTAAGATAAGGAGAGAAATCCTTTCTGTTATATCTTGGGTACTTTTAGTGTTGGTATTAGGTTTGGTATTTTTTCCCTCAAATCAAAATGTTTTGGGTTATACACTTATAATTCTATCTATATGGTTAGTCTGGATTTCTTGGGAGATGTTCTATAGCTCCGTCTCATCTATTGATCCGCATAATTCTGGTCTGACAGTTCTTGTTTCAAAGGTCATATACGGTGGTAGGAAGGATTTAACCAAATCATTTTGGAGATCTGGCTTTGGTAAAGAGGTGGTAAAAAGATTTAATGTATCAGAAAGGTCTCTTAGAGAATATCTAAAAAGCGATAGGGACAAGTTGAATGATCTTAGTATCACGGATGTTAACTTTATTGATTTGTCTGCCTATGTAGGTTCTCTCATTAATGTAGATATTTCTTTAAAGGATTTTCTTTTCAAAAATTCTATTTCAGAAAAAGAACTTATAAGTCTATGTATCTGGCATGAGAGAAAGTATTATGAGGACTTAAGGGTAAGGAGATGGTGGAGTAGAGATCATTTGATGAGAATAAAGAGTATGGGTACTTCTCTTTCATATGGCCATGCATATCTTTTTGAAAGGCTTGCTATTTCTGTAGAAGACTCTTCATCAGAGATACTAGCTGATTATTTTTCTAATGAGCTAGATATTGTAGAAAGAATATTTACTAGAACAAAAGAAGCTAATGCATTAGTTGTTGGTAGTGGCGAAAACTATAGGATGATAAACCTACTACAACGAAGGATCCATAGAGGTAACGTTCATCCAAACATTGAACATAAAAGCTTATTTGTACTTGATGTTGAAGCATTGGTCTCTGAAGGAAAAAGTTTTGAGAAAAACTTGATTAGGATTCTTAATGAAATCACACATGCTGGTAACATTATTTTAGTTATAAAAGATCTTCCAGAGCTTGTATTAAGTGCACAAAAGGTTGGAGTAAATGTAATGCCAGTTTTGGATTCATATTTAGGGTCATCAGACTTGCAGGTTCTGGCTTTCTCTGAAAAGAATCTGTTCCATAGGCACTTGGAACCTAGTGAAGTTATTGCGACTAGGTTTGAAAAAATAATTGTTCCAGAGAAAGATGGTGATGTAGTTAGGACTGTTGTTGAAAACTATATTGCTTCACTTGAAAAAACTGGAAAGATTTTCTTTGAATATCCTGCTTTGAGCTCTATATCTGATGGTGTTATTAAGTATTTTAACCAGGGTTCTCCTATAGATGAAGTAACTGATACAATTATTGACCTAATATCAAAGGTTAGGTCTTTGGGTAAAAAGGTGGTTAAAAAAGAAGATGTTCTGTCTTTCTTTGAGGGAAAAACTGGTATTCCAATGAGTCATGTATCTAGAAGGGAGGCTGATAAGCTTCTTCATCTTGAAGAAATTCTACACAAAAGGATTATTGGACAAGAAGAAGCAGTTAGTTCTATATCAAATGCTCTAAGAAGGGTTAGGTCGGAAATATCTAATCCGGAAAGACCTATGGGATCTTTTCTATTTCTTGGTCCAACTGGTGTTGGTAAAACCGAAACAACTAAAGCTTTGGCGGAAAGTTTCTTTGGTAGCGAGGGAAGGATAAAAAGGTTAGATATGTCTGAGTACAGTGGTCCTGATTCTCTAGATAGATTAATAGGATCTTTCTCTGATGAGAGACCAGGAATTTTATCTAATATGCTTCGAGAGTCTCCGTACGGAATTCTTTTACTTGATGAGTTTGAGAAAACAAATTCAAAGGTTCTAGACTTATTCTTACAGATTCTAGATGAAGGAGTTTTCTCTGACATGCATGGAGAGAGGGTTAATGCTAAAAATCTAATCATTATTGCTACCTCAAATGCAGGAAGTGAATTGATATGGAAGTACTCTGCAGAAGGTAAGGATGTTGCAGATTATAAGAAGGAGATTGTGGATAATGTAATAGAAAAAGGGATATTTAAGCCAGAACTTGTGAACAGGTTTGATGGAGTTATTGTATTCCATCCTTTATCAAGAGATAACATTTCTCAAATAGCAGTTCTAATGATGAAAAAGATTTCTGAAAGGATTCAGTCAAAAGGTGTAAAGGTTACAGTATCAGAAGATGCTCTAAGAGAAATTATAGATGAAGGAACAAGTAGTCAGTTTGGAGCAAGAGAGTTAAATAGAGTCCTGCAGGATAAGGTGGAGGGTGCTGTGGCTCGCATGATGCTTGAAGGTAAGCTTGTAAAAGGCGGATCTATTGTTTTGGAAAGGAAGGATTTGGATTAATATCTCCCGTCATGTTAGATTAGCTTTGTGTGGAATAATCTAAAAAAACCAATAAAGATCTTGGCACCCATGGCTGATGTTACAGACCCTGCTTTCAGGAGGATAATTGCTAAGTACGGTAAGCCAGATGTTCTTTGGACTGAATTTGTGTCAGCAGATGGGATGTTTTTAGGTGGTAAAAAAGCACATGATCTATTAATCAGAGATCTTGCATATATAGAAGAAGAAAGACCTATTATTGCTCAGATGTTTACATCAGACCCGGGTAGGATGAAAAAAGCAGCAGAGCTTTGTAGGAAATTGGGTTTTGATGGTTTTGATATCAATATGGGCTGCCCTGACAGATCTATTGAAAAACAAGTGGCAGGTTCTGCTTTGATTAAGCATCCAGAATTAGCAAAGGAGTTGGTTCTAGCTGCCAAAGAAGGTGCGGGCGATATGCCTGTCTCTGTGAAAACTAGAATTGGATACAATGAAAATCAAATAGAAGAATGGTTACCAAACTTGCTTAGAGTAGAGCCTGCTGTCGTTACACTGCATGCTAGAACTAGAAAGGAGATGTCGAAGGTTCCTGCAAGATGGGATGTGATAAAAAGAGCGGTAGAGATTAGAGATTCTTTAGGAAGTAAAACATTAATCTTTGGAAATGGTGATGTAAAATCCCTAAATGAAATATATAAGAGGATAGAAGAGACTGGTTGTGATGGGGTTATGGTCGGAAGAGGAATATTTGGTAATCCTTGGTTTTTTAATGAAAATGTAAAAAAGGAGGATATTTCTCCTAAAGAGATACTAGAAGTTCTTCTTGAACACACTAAGCTATACGTTGAGCTATTGGGTGATACAAAAAGCTTTGCAGTTATGAAGAAGCACTTTAAGGCATATGTTAGTGATTTTGATGGAGCTAAGGAATTGCGTACAGAATTGATGGAATGTAGTGATTATTCTGGTGTGGAAAAAGTTATTAACAATTACATAAGTAGGTTATAATTAAGGTAATTCCATACAAAAGCCTACGTTGGCTTTTTGTGTAGGAAGTGCACATTTTAAAGGAGCCATATCATGGTTTTCCACTCGTCTCACAGCCCCCCGAAAAGCGCGAAGAACAAGAGCCACAAAGAAGAAGGCCAAGCCAAGAACCACGACGAAGCAGAAGCCTGAGCCATCGCCGGCAAGGTGCTAAAAGGACACC
>JALEGR010000054.1 GCA_022763265.1 Minisyncoccota bacterium
AACTAGACAAAGTATCACCAATACAGTATCTAGAGAATTACCTCAGAAAAGCCAAAGAATCTATGAAGTGTGTAAAGAACGCTTGATTAATGTACATGTTTGTCAAATAACAAAAAACTCCCTTTTGGGAGCTTTTGTTTTAGATTACCTTTGCAACTTTTTGCTTAGAAAGTACAAGCCAGTCTTCGCCTACCATTTGGGTATTTGATATAGCTTGTTTTAATAGTTTCAAAGCTTTTCTTTTATTCATTCCAGAGTGCTCAACAATGGTATCCATTGCATCAGCTGAAACAATTGCCATGTGTCTATGTGCCTCAGACTCTAGAGTCTCTACAAGTTCATCTTTGGAATAAACCGTAGATCTCTTTTTTAGAATAAAAGCAATAACTCCAAGAATAATTAGTCCAGATACACCGAAAATGATGTAAAGAATAGCATTTAGGACTGGATTGTCGGTTAGACCAGTATATGGAACCTGTGCTAGAGAGACACCGGCAACCTGACCTGTGATTCCAGTAGTTGTGGTAACAATCACATCAGTATTATCATCATCTACTCTAATGATCGGACACTGATCATAAGCTCTATTTCCATCATCATCTTCTACACGAACCTCGATATCGTATCTTCCAGAGTCATCAATCCTAACAGTCTGTCTATCATCGTTATCATCAAAATCATCAATATCTCCTCTCCATAAAATTTCATATGGTCTATCTCCACCATCAATATCTACTTCGATAGTTACCCTATCTCCTTCATCAATTGAAGTGTCGGACACTCGACATTCTATTTCTAAATCATCTCTATTGTTGTCCTCATCAACGTAGACTCTACAAGAAGCAGTTTCTCTATCGCCATTATCAGACTCTACTGTTACATATGCTCTTTTAGTACCATCGTCATCATATCTCATTGATGTAGTTCTTCCGCGTCCATCTAAGCCATCTGTTCCAGACCAATCATATTCATATCCTCCGTCTCCGCCAGAAGCATGCGCAGTCCAAGTAATTCTCTCATCAACATCGTATGTTCCACCATTTGGAGTACAGTAGACTTCTAGATCATCATGATTGTTATAATCATCTTCAACATGCACATAACATGTCCTTGTAATTGACTGTGATCCTGATGAAATTACTACAGTAGCATCTTTAGTACCTTCCGAACTATATGATTTTGAAACAGTAGAATTATGTCCTGATAGACCATTATCCCCCGACCAATCAAAATCATATGACCCTATTCCACCAGAATATGTAGCATGCCAGATTACAGTATCACCTGTTTCAGGATTTGATGGAGTTCCATAACAAGAACCTGTTAGAGCAGGTTGTGGTGTTGTAGGTGGAACCACAACAACGTTACATACCCTTACAATACTTACACTTGAAGAAGAGTTATTTGATGTAATGTGAACAGAAGCATTCTTCGTTCCAGAAGTACTATAACTTGTAGAAACTGAAGGACTAGCTCCAGAAAGTCCGTCCGTTCCAGACCACTCATAATGATAATCACTTGTATTTCCATTTACATTCACACTCCATGTAACAGACTCCCCGACTTCCACAGAAGAAGAGTTAGGATTACACGCAAAATCAACCTGATGAGAAGCATTCACGTCAGATGGTAATACAACTAGTGTTGTAGCCACAAAAATGGCCAAAACAAATATATTTCTTATATAATTTTCCATGGCCGGATTATACACTTATAGATCCTAAATGTCAACTGATCCAACGTAATCTGCCAAAATCACAAACCTTTCTTGTCTAGCACCAAAGGTGTTGCAAGTTGAGAGAGTTAACATATTCTCATCTACATCAAAAGATACTAAAACTTCTTCGGCACTTGCCAACCTAACGTTTGTTACCTTATATGTGTATTTCTTCTCACTCGAATAAATGTATATACTATCCCCTTTTTCTAAATTCTGAATATTATTAAAAGTTTTATAAGCCTGATTAATGACACGGGAAAAACTTGTACTGTGACCAAAAAGAAACATGTTGCCAATACCCGGAGTACCAGAACCAGGATATCTAACAGCACCATTTTTTAACTCCTCATCTAAAACAGCAATATTTGTACTTAACGGATTTGAAATACTTGCATCAACTCCAACTTCTGGAATATGCACTCTAATAGGCGTATCAACTGATACTGGCTCCCTTACATCCCCTATATATTTTTCCTTATCGTTTAGATATCCAAAAGCATCAAGTAACGAAACTATCAAAAAAGAAAGAATAAGTAGTAATCCAATTATTTCAAGTGCATGTCTTGTGGCACTATCAAGTATTTTTGCCATTCTTTTATATTGCCATTTTTTTGGTAAAAGAAAAACCGGTTAATGAACACCGGCTAAAGATTCTCAACGAGTTGATGTGTTAATTGCTAAGAAATGCTCCCACTCTTTAAGCTGGTCAGGTGTCAGCTCAAGAATACCTCTCCTAGTAGTTAGTGAGTACACTCCTCTAACCAACTCTCCTATTGGATCAAAGATTTTACTAGGATCCTTTGGAAAACAAGCTCTAAACTTATAAACCTTCTGTCTTCGATCAAAAGCAGTCAATTCACAGAAAATAAGGGGACACTTATCCCAAACAGAGCCTTGGTCTTCAAACTGAAATTTGACACGCTTACCTCTCATGAGAGAGATTGTTACATCAAACTCACCTGGGCCATTAACAATAGTTAACAGCCTTTCCTTAACAAAATCATCTACTGCTACACCTGATGTCATAACGACACCTCCCTTTAAAGAACTTGGAACACATTCTTTTATAGAAAAAGAACACTGAGCTAAATATACAAATAATCTATATTGAAAGTCAATCTCTCTCTAATATTCCAAATACCTTATAACCACTTAAATCACCCAGAACATTGGACCCTAACGAAAGCTTGACATTCACACTTTTTAATCATAGAATCGCACTACTATGGTTACCAAGAAAAAAGAGGATAAAAAGGATATGCGTTCAAGTAAAGCCTACAAATTCATAGTTGGCTTTATTATTGCTGTAGCTTTAATCATTTTTATAATTAGTTCAGTAATTTTGGTCATAAAAATAGTACCAGATACTTTTGGTCTGGTTGCAGCAACATTTCAATCTGTAAAAGAAGAAGCTCCAGTTGAAACAGCTGACATTTCTGCAGATAAAACTTCTATAAAATCAGGAGATGGAATCAATTTTTCTTGGGGCAATCTAAATGAAGACACAGCATATTCGCTAATATTCCTTTGTGGTGATGACTCAATGGAAATTAGAGCAAATGGGCAAACTCTTTCCTGTGATGAATACATAGTTATAAATAACAACGACAACAACGAAAATGTTGTCTTTGTAACAGATAAAGACTCTGTGAATGTTTCAACAATATTTGAATCAGAAGATAGTACAGGTGACATCGAGACAATTAAGCAGATAGACCTTACGGTATCTAACAACAATACTTCAGTTACAACAGAGACTGTAAGGACAACAAATGTTTCTACCACACCAAATACTAGAGATCTTTACATTAGACTAGTTAGGTCAGGAGTAGTGAATAATACTGCATACATCCAATTTGAAGTTGGAAACAGCGGAAGTATCTCTACTGGCACATGGCAATTCAGAGCTATTCTTCCAACTGCAAGTGTTTCTGACAGGGTGTTTGTTTCAAATATCCAAACATCTCTATCTTCTGGATCTGGAATTATCTATACACTTACATTCTCAAACCTAGAGTCAGGAACAAATCAAGCCATTATACAGATCGATCCACAAAATATTGTTAGTGAGTCAAATGAGAGCAACAACCAACTTGCCCTAAACTTCAGAGGTAATGGTGATACTTCTTATAACAGTGATGATCGTGCTGACTTTAACATTGACCTGCTTGGATATGGAATACTGATTGGAAATAGATACACAGAGACTAGAGACATTGACCAGAATGACGAGTTGGCTATTAGGTTTAGAGTAAGAAACATTGGAGGAGAAGAAACAGAAGACTGGAGATT
>JALEGR010000055.1 GCA_022763265.1 Minisyncoccota bacterium
ACCACATCACCAACACCATCTATGCCTTGAAGCTCTGAAACACTAGCTTCTTTTATCTTCTCCAAATTACCAAAGTGTTCTGCTAGATCATATGCAGTCTCCTCTCCAACCTGTGGGATAGAAAGAGAAATTATAAATCTAGGTAAGGTCACCTCCTTTGATTTTTCTATTGAGAGGATCAGATTATCAACCGACTTCTCTGCAAAGCGAGGCAAGGATAATAAATCACCTTTCTTTAGAGTAAAAATATCATCATATGTTGATATTAAAGATTCTTCCAAAAGCTGATCTATAACCTTTGGACCAAGCCCATCAATGTCATATGCCTTCTTTGAAACAAAATGATAAAACTTTCTCTTTTGCTGTGCAAAAGAATCCTTGTTTACACACCGCCAAGCAGCCTGACCGGGAACTCTTTCAATAGTCCCGTCCCCACCACATTCTTTTACTTTTTTAGGAAATATAAACCTCTTCTCTTTACCTGTACGCATCTCAGTTAAAACCTCAACTATGTCTGGAATAATATCTCCTGCTTTTTGTAAAATAACAGTATCCCCAATTCTCACATCAAGTCTTTTTATCTCATCCTCATTATGAAGTGTTGCTCTTGAAACAGTAGAGCCTGCCACAAGCACAGGACGCAGGTGAGCAACTGGAGTAAGAACACCAGTTCTACCAACCTGAAGAACAATATCCTCAACTACTGTCGTCACTTGTTCGGCGGGGAATTTTAGAGCTATAGCAAATCTGGGAGACTTACCGGTGTAACCCAAATTTTCTTGATCACTCTTTTTATTGACCTTTATTACAACTCCATCAATCCAATATATCTCCTTGTCTTTCTTCTTTTCAAATGATTCCCAGAAGGAAATGATTTCATCAACAGTCTTACATAATTTATAGTGTGGATTTACCTTGAAACCTAACTCCTTTAGATACTCCAATTCCTCCTCTTGAGTACCCGGACAATCTCCCATACTAATATCATAGATAAAAACATCTAGTTTCCTTTCGGCTACAATCTTTGGATCTAACTGCCTTATAGTTCCGGCCGCCACATTTCTTGGATTAGCATAGAGCGGCTTTCCTTCTTTTTTTTGTTTCTCATTCAGTTTTTCAAAGTTTTCCTTTGAAAGCCAAATTTCACCTTCAACGATAATATCAACTTCCTTCTCTAATCTAAGCGGTACAGATTCAATTGTCCTTACATTTACAGTTACATCTTCTCCAACTTTTCCATCTCCACGCGTAGCGGCAGATACAAGAACTCCTTTCTGATACTCAAGTACTACATGGAGTCCATCTATTTTTAACTCAGCCGTATATTCTGAACTCTTACCCAATGCTTTCTCAACCCTAGAATCAAAAGATTCTAAGTCTTCTCTATCAAAAGCATCATTGAAAGACCACTGTAGAACCTTATGTTTAATCTTTTTGAAAGAATCAAGCGGCTCTCCAGCAACCCTCTGAGTTGGAGAATCTGGTGTAATGAGTTCAGGATATTCTTTTTCTATATCAACAAGCTCCTTTTTAAGTGAATCTAGGGCTTCTTCAGTAACCTCCTCCCTGTTCAAGACATGATAGTTATACCTGTGCCTATCTACAGTTTTCTTTAGATTCTCATATCTAGTCTTTACTTCTTTTGGGACCATATCAATATATTAGTATATTTATACTAAAGAAAAATACCAGAAACGTAGCTGTTACCAAAAAAGGAGCAAATGGAACTTCGCTTTTTATAGAAAAACTATTTGGAAGAAAAGTTACCACTTTTTTCAAAGCAATCAAAAGTATTCCAACAATCGCTCCAATCCAGAAAGAAATGACAATAGCATTTATACCACCAAAAAGACCTAACATCCATCCAATACCCCAGGCCAGCTTAGCATCACCAAAACCCATCCAGGTACCTTTTGACACAATCCAAAGAAAAGCAAAAGGTGAGAAAAGTATTGGGCCAGCTAAAATGTCCCAAATCCAGATATTTCCATTTATAAGTAAAAGAATTAGAGAAAGAATAGCAAAAGAGTATGAAAGTTGATCGGGTATAATCTTTGTATGAAGATCGTATATAAAAATAACTATTAGAATTGAAACTATAGCAAAAGAGACAACCATTGGTAGAATATCTGAAAACTTCATATATACAGCGAAAAATACAACTCCAGTAAGAATTTCTACTAGAGGATACTGTAAAGAAATTCTTTTACCAGAATATCTAGATTTTCCCAAAAGCATTACATAGCTCAAAACTGGAATATTGTCATACCAAGGCAGTTTTTTTCCAGTATGATCACAAAATGACCTACCCTTCCAAAAATCCTTACTATCCCATCTTGAAGCAACAACATTCAGAAAGCTTCCAACACAAAGTCCTACTAGAAAAACAAATATACTCATTTATCCATTGTATCAAAAAACCACTCGAGAGAGTGGTTTTTCTTAAGTGTCCTAGATTAGGGCTACTAACTACAGTCTGCACCGGCGTATGTTACACCTGATTCAGCAATTGTAGCAGTACATGTTGGACCATTGCTTGCGGCAACATCGAATGCTGTCCATCCTCCTCCAGCAGCACATGTAGGAGCATCTGCACCAGCGTGTGTAGATCCTGCAGCAATAGCAGTTCCTGTTCCGTCATCACAGTCTATGATAACAGCAGGTAGAAGACCACTCATTTCAGCCTTGAAAGCAGCAACCTGTGCTTTTGTTCTAGCTGTAGAAAGAGAAGCCAAAACAATTGATGAAAGAATTCCGATGATTGCAATAACAACCAAGAGCTCAATCAATGTAAAACCTTTTTCTCGTTTAAACATAATTAATGCATTAATTTTATAAATTATCTATCCTCGAATGCATTCGAGGAATCGACCTTTGAACACTTTGGATTTCAAAGTATATACATTATATAACACCATTTATTTATAAGTTCTCCAAAGATGTGGACAACTATATACAATCTGCGCCTGAAAATACAGCTCTTGACTCTTGGATAAGTGCTTCACATAGAAGACCTGGGTTGGCTTCAATAGTAAAAGGGGTCCAACCACCTCCAACTAGACACGGTATGTTCTCTTTTAAAATACCCCCATGAGTACTGCCTGCAGGTACATCATTGTCAGCATCTCCGTCCTGACAATATAGTGACAGAACTGGTACCAAACTAAACATTTCAGACTTAAAAGCAGCCCCTTCCGCTTTATTGCGAACATCAGCAAAAGCAGAAACACTGACAGCAGAAAGTATCCCTATAATTGCAATGACTACCAGAATTTCAATTATTGTAAAACCACGCATACTAGAAGGCAGATGAAATACTGTAAATCGGAAGAAGAACTGCTGCCAACAAGATTCCTACTCCGAGACCAAGAACAATGATCATAGCTGGCTCAATCAGATCAACTAAAGTATCGACCGCTTGCCTAACTTCTCTTCTATAAAATGAAGCTACTGTTTCTAATATCTTACCAAGCTCTCCAGTCTCCTCCCCAATCTTAATCATTTGGACCATAATACCTGGAATTTCTGGATAATCAGATAGAGCTTTAGAGACAGATGATCCAGATCTAACTGCAGCAACCGCCTCAGTTAAGATATCTTTATAAGTCTTATCATCTACAACTTCAGCTGTGGTTTCAAGAGATTGAACCATTGGTATACCTGAGACAATCATAGTGTTCATATTATCTGCAATCCTTGAGAGATATAACTTTTTATACAAATCACCGACATATGGAATTCCTAGCCTGAACTGAGAAAAAGCCACCTTACCGTCCTCAGTCTTGTCTACGTATCTCCATAGGATAAAACCAATTATGACAACGGCTATTCCCAGAAGTATTCCATAGTTTACAAAAAACTCACTGAATCCTATGACAATCTTGGTGTAAATCGGAATTTCCTGCCCAGTTTCTGTAACAATAGTGGTAATACGAGGAATAATAGCTGTTAACATGATGACAATTACAGCAATGAACGTAAGAATAACAAAAGCAGGATAAATCAAAGCAGATTTTGCTTTTGAGGTTACCTCAAATGTTCTATCCAAATAATCGGCTAGATACTCAAAAACATCTGACAGTTTACCAGCCTCTTCTCCAGACTTAACCATACTAATGTAAAAATTAGAAAAGGTTTTAGGATGTTTTCTAAGAGCTTCAGAAATAGTACTCCCACTCTGTATATCAGAAGACACCGCCTGCATAACTTTCTGAAGTGCTGGGTTAGTAGTCTCTGCTCCCAGAAGCTTGAACACCTGAAGAGCTGACACTTGAGCACCAAAAAGAGTAGCGATTTGTCTTGAAAGAATAACAATCTCCTTATTGCTAATACGATTAAAGAAACTTACATTAGAAAAAATATCCTTCTTTTCTTTCTCGGCAGGGTTTATAGAAGCAATAGTCAAACCTCTTTTCTGAAGAGAGCTAATAGCAACTTCCAGGTTAACAGCCTCAATTTCACCATTAGTCCTCTTGCCTTCTTTATCTATTGCACTGTACTTGAAAATAGCCATATTAAATCATCTTTTCTAAAACTTTCTGATTAAGACTATGAAGGTAGGCATTTTCAACTGTAATATCACCAGACTGAACAAGTGATGCCAATGACCTATTTAGATCAATCATACCTTCATTTGAACCAGTCTCGATAACGGTATTAATCTCATGGGTTCTCCCTTCTCTTATAAGGTTGGCAACAGCACTATTTGCTATTAGAAGCTCATATGCGGGGATTAGTCCACCGGAAGTTCTAGGAACGAGTCTCATAGAAAAAATACCAGCCAAACTTCCCGCCAACTGCAACCTGATCTGATCCTGTTGATTTGCTGGGAATGAGTCAATAATACGATCAATAGTTTGGGCAGCATTATTAGTGTGTAGTGTAGAAAATACTAGATGCCCAGTCTCAGCTGCTGTTACAGCAGTTGACATTGTTTCTGGATTCCGCATCTCACCAATCATTACAACATCAACATCTTGCCTAAACAGACCATTGAGAGCAGTTTTGAAATCTGGCGTATCTAACCTAACCTCTCTCTGGTCAATCATTGATTTCTTTGGCTTGAAAACATACTCAATCGGATCCTCGATAGTGATGATTCTCTCTAACCTGTTCTGATTTATCATCTCAACTAAAGATGCTAGTGTTGTGGTTTTTCCGTTACCAGTTGGACCAACGACCAGAAAGAACCCTTGTTTTCTTTCAGAAAAAATTCTTAGCGTATCTGGCAAATTAAGATCCTCCAGAGTCTTAATGGCACTAGGAATATTTCTAAGGGCAATACTTATCTTATTTTGAGCAACATAGGCATTACCCCTGAAACGTGCTTTTCCTGCATAGTTATATGAAAAATCAATCTGTCTTGTTTTTTTAAAGATTTCCTTACTCTCTGGACTAATCAGAGCGTTAATCATTTCTCTGATCTGCTCAGATGAAACCTCCTGCTTATCTGCCAAAGGAATTAATTCTTCAGCTACTCTGATAACGGGTCTCCTGCCTTCAGATAGATGTAAATCTGAAGCACCCTC
>JALEGR010000056.1 GCA_022763265.1 Minisyncoccota bacterium
ACGACTTTAACCCCAGTTTAATACAAGACTCTATTTCTGGAAGTAAAGTATCCAGTGACCATCTGTAATTTCCTGGAAGAGACTTAATTTCAGTCTGAATTTTATTGCCGTTTTCAAGAAATAAAGGATAAACAAGGTCGTTCACAGTTAAAACCGTTTCTTGAACCATATCTCTTAAAGCTTGGCTGCGTCTATTTCTTCTTGGCCTTATTCTCATTTTGATCTTTTTTTGGAACTAAATCAATGCCATGAGTGCCCCATGGATGACATTTTGAAATTCTCTTTAAACCTAACCATATTCCCTTTAATATACCCCATTCTTGTATAGCCTCAATGGCATAATACGAGCATGTGGGATGATGACGACAATTTGAACCCAAATAAGGCGAAATCGCCATTTGATAGAACCTAATAGGCAATATGAGTAGCTTTTTAAGCACATACAAAATTATCAATAATCATCGTTCTTTGAAAGATCATCATGTAGTTTGGTTTATCTTTCTGTTTATCTTTACCATTGCACTATGACGGTAGCTGAATTTTATCAATTTGTTTATACAAAACCCCTTTATATTGTTATTTACTTTTTGCTACCAATCGTAACTGTATTCTTTGCAACTCAATTTAAAAACATTCGGACTTCCTATCTGTGCTCCATCTCTTTGTATTTGATAAGTATTCCTGCTCTTTTCAATACTTTCTTATCCGCTTATCGAATCATGTTTGAAGGAAGAAGCGTAATGGAACTCAATCTTGTTGTGGATGTGCTTCCACTAGTAAGTCTTGTAGTCATCTCCGTGCTTATAAGACGAAAATATACACTCAAAGAATTGCCCGGTTTTGGAAAACTCTATGGGCTATTTTTAATGCTATTGAGCCTATTTGTGATCATGTTTATCATAGAAAAAACACGAATTATCATTTTTTCAATGATGCCTTTCAGTTATTTTGTTGGAATATTCGTCATTCTGCTAGTTGCTTTGAGGGTCGGCTGGAAAAAACTTCGACTCCCCTAGAAAACCTGAGTTTTAGAAACAAAAAAGGTTGGCTCCTTAGAAGCCAACCTGTATATTGGAGTATTTAATATTAGCCTATCCCAAATATTTCTTAAGAATCTTACTTCTTGAAGTATTTTTTAATCTTCTAATAGCCTTCTCTTTAATCTGTCTCACTCTTTCTCTGGTCAATTCATACTTTTCACCAATTTCTTCTAGGGTCATTGGTTCATTTCTTCCAATTCCAAAATATAGCCTAAGTATATCAGATTCACGAGATGTAAGTGTGCACAATGCGCGTTCAACTTCTTTCTTTAAAGATTCACTCATCAGGTTTGCTTCTGGCCGAGTGGAGTTATCTCCTTTAAGAACGACATCGTACATATTACGATCATCTTTTTCAGTAGCTAGGGGTGCATCCATCGATACGTGTTTAGCTTTGTGTCTCAACGATTCTTCTACCTCATCTTCAGGAATGTCCAGTACTTTGGCAATTTCGTCTGATGAAGGCTCTCTTTCGTATTGTTGTTCTAATTGCGTGAAAGTTTTACTAATCTTGTTTATAGAACCAATTTTATTTAGAGGTAGTCTCACAATTCTTGCGTGCTCAGCAATTGCCTGAAGAATAGATTGTCTAATCCACCATACTGCGTATGAAATAAATTTAAACCCTCTAGTTTCATCAAATCGTTGAGCAGCCTTAATCAAACCAAGATTACCTTCATTGATTAAATCCGAAAGACTCAAACCCTGATTCTGATATTGTTTAGCAACAGAGACTACGAACCTCAAATTAGCCTTTGTTAAACGCTCAAGGGCCAGTGTATCGCCATCTCTAATCTTCTTTGCTAACTCTACTTCTTCATCAGCTGTAATCAGATCAACTCTACCGATTTCTTGCAGGTATTTGTCGAGGGAGGCGGTTTCCCTATTTGTAATTTGTTTGGTGATCTTAAGCTGTCTCATATATCTTATTTTATGTGCGTGTTTCTTTAATCCAATTGATAGTATCTACGGGGACATTACTCAAAAGGTTACTTTTCTTGATAAAAAATATCAGAAAACGCTAAAAATCAGATATATGCTAAGCTTTGTTATTCTTGTGGCTGAGCTGGTTCAGGTTTTGGAATAAGAACTTTTCTTGACAATTTCAGTTTTCCAGACTTTGGGTCTTTAGCCAAAAGCTTAACTTTAACCTCATCGCCTACTTTTAGGACACTTTCAACATTCTCTATTCTTCTCCAATCTATCTCAGAAATATGAAGAAGTCCTTCATGTTTAGGGAGAATTTCAATAAAAGCTCCAAAAGACACCACAGATTTAACTTTTCCGTTATATACAGCACCTATTTCAGGTCTAGCAGTAATTCGGTTGATTTGAAGAAGAGCAGCCTCTATGGACTGTTTATCCGGGCCTGAAACTTGAATAACTCCTTTTCCGTCTATTTCTTCGATAACGATAACAGTTCCTGTTTCCGCTTGCATCTCTTGAATAACCTTTCCTCCAGGTCCAATAACAGCTCCAATATCATCTTTGTCAATTTCTACTGTTTCGATACGAGGAACATGCGGTTTGTAATCTGCTCTTGGTTCGGTAATCGTCTCGTTAATCTTGTCTAAGATATGCATTCTACCGGCCTTAGCTTGATTTAAAGCTTCAGAAAGGATCTGATGTGAAAGTCCATCAATTTTAATATCCATTTGACATGCTGTAATACCATCTTTTGTACCGGTAACTTTAAAGTCCATATCTCCCAAATGATCTTCATCCCCCAGAATGTCTGATAATACAACATATTTTCCATCATCTCCAGAAATTAGCCCCATTGCAATCCCAGAAACTGGTTTTTGTATTTTCACACCGGCATCCATTAAAGCCAGAGTTCCAGCGCAAACAGTAGCCATTGAAGATGAACCATTGGATTCTAGAATATCAGAGACAACTCTAATTGTATATGCACAATCCTCTGGAATCATAGGTTTTAAAGCTCTTAAAGCTAAATTCCCATGTCCAACTTCTCTTCTACTTGTTCCTCTCATTGGTCGAGCCTCTCCAGTTGAGAATGGAGGAAAGTTGTAATGTAGCAAAAAGGACTCATTGCCTTCAATGAAAGCTCCATCGATCAATTGTGTGTCCATTTTAGTACCTAGAGTTACAGAAGTCAATGACTGTGTTTCTCCTCTTGTAAAAATGGCCGAACCATGAGTTCCTGGAAGATAATC
>JALEGR010000057.1 GCA_022763265.1 Minisyncoccota bacterium
AACTAGACAAAGTATCACCAATACAGTATCTAGAGAATTACCTCAGAAAAGCCAAAGAATCTATGAAGTGTGTAAAGAACGCTTGATTAATGTACAGGAAATTATACAACATTAAGCTTGATTTTATATAAATATCCCTTTTATAGACCCTCTAGTTCATCTATTGTGGATTGAATCTTAGTAGCATGTCCCATTACTCCATCACCATAGAAAGCATTCTGAGGTTTACTCCAATTTCCACCAGCATAGTATTTGAGAGCTGCTGTCCTTTCCGCCGTATACCCACCGGCAGCTGCACCAAGATCTGCTAGGTAGAGAGCAGAGGCAGTAAAGGCATCCTCTGGGTCCCACGGACTTGGAACACTCTTACCAAGTGCTTTAGATACTCTTCCTGAATAAGAATTCCAGGTTGTTGGTATAAATTGAGACGGACCCATGGCTCCTCCCCATCCCCCTTGCCAAGGACATGAAAGTGGAACAGATTCTGGGTCAAGACCTAACTGTTTCGTAATTTGAAGAAATATGGTCTGATCATCTCTCCAGGAGTTGTCATCCGGTCCTGGCATAATGTTGTACCACTTCTTTGACTCTGGATCCCCTGGCCTATTACAAGTTCCAACATTTTCACCTAAGTTAGACTCTTGCGTTAAAATGGCAAGAAGAAATGCAGGCCTTACCCCGGTTACTCTTCCTGCCTGCTCGGCATACTCAAGAGCTTCTCCAAATGGAATAGCAGCTGAATCTCTAAGTGAGAAGAGTGCTGCTCTAATCTCAGCAGCCCTTCTTTGTCTTTCATTAAGAACAGCTTCATAAGCTGCCTCGGTTTGCTTACTTATACCCAAAATCTTTTGTTTCTCCTGTTCAAGTCTCCTGATAGTGTCTCTTTCTGACTCAATCACTTTTTTCGCATCAGCCTCTGCCGCTCTTCTTTCAGAAAGAACTTCTCTTTCTATCTCTGTATCGCTTTTAGCAGTTCTAACATCTTCAAA
The DNA here is from genome assembly GCA_022763265.1 of Minisyncoccota bacterium. Taxonomy (GTDB): domain Bacteria; phylum Patescibacteriota; class Minisyncoccia; order Phycocordibacterales; family CAJQIN01; genus CAJQIN01. The sequence goes on from JALEGR010000057.1 coordinate 990, forward strand.
TAAATCCTGGAGAGAAATGTTTATTGAATCAAAGGAATTTATCTCATTAAAAAAATCTGATAGATTCTCATGTCTAAGCAAAATCTCGACCAAGGAATCATCATTCCTTCTGTCCTTTTCTCGAAGAAGTTCTCTCAAAGATTCTTTTCCACGAGATATCTGGTCTTCTAGGCTTCCTATAGTTTCTGTTTTTTTGATAATATCTCCACCAAGCTGAGCGATATTTACCTCCTTAGCACGAATCTTTAGCTCAGCTTCCCTTATCTCAGCATCTAGGATTGTAATGTCTCTTTCGATTGAGGCAGTTTGTTGTTTTGCCTGATTTACAATCTGTTGTTGTTCTCGAATTTCTGCCTCTACCTGTTCAAGTTCTCTTTCCAGTTGAGCTTTCTTCTTTTCTGCACTTTGGGACAAGCTTTGGGCGCTACCAATTATTGGTAGTGTGATTATCAAAAGGATTAGAAGTAATTTCTTCATACATATGATTTTATCACATCTATAAAGACGTTCTTATAAAAACCTTATCACCAAAAAGAAAACCCGCCTAAACGAGTTTTCTCGTTCGGCGGATGTTATGTTGTCTTTTTCAACTCGAGCCGAATCATAAGAATAATGATGATCAGAACACATGGAACAGCTCTTGCAATATAGATCCATGCCTCAACGTCGTTCCTTATCCAAGCGGCATAGCTTGCCACCAAGACTGCCAGAAACACAGATACCCAGAAAATCATGGAGTCTGTATTCTTCTTAGCACCCCAGAGTCTTACCATGGTTGGCATGTAGCCAATAACAGCAATAACCTGAAGAAGCATATAGGCTGTGAAGTGATCATCTGTTATTGCCCAGAAGACCATGGCCACAGTAGCCGCTCCCATGATTTTCCACTGGAATGGATTGAACTCAACCCGCAACTTCCTTCGGAAAATCAGAATGGTCATGAGCCACGCTGTTACCATCCAGACACTGAGTGTCGAGACAGTAAGGCCGATGTTTGCTCCAAACCCCCAGCTCTCTTTCTGCATGTACATGAAGAAAGATGCACTAAACATCCCGGTCAGTACCAGAAATGTTGCGGGCGGAGGATTAACCTTGCCCAACCATATCAGACGACAATACCAGAGTGTCCCCAGAAGCATCACGACAGACGATGTCCAAAGTGTAATTGTGTAAAGCACAATACACCCCCCCTTTCATTTTTGTATTGATTCGGTTTAAGTTGTCAAACTACTTACCTTTATTAATTATACCATATTTTATGGTATAAAGTCAAGTTTGGTGCACCCTTAATAAAAACACCCCTTTCGGAGTATTTTATTCTTCCTTACTCTCTTCAGCTGGTGCCTCTCCTTCTTCTTCCTTCTTACCTTTCTCTTCTACTTCAATTGAATCTAAGTCAACATCCCCTGTTGCATCTTCCTCTTCCTCCTTAGGAACTGCAACAGAACAAATAGATTCATCTGGATCGACTGCCAACTCTACTCCTTCTGGGAGTACTAGATCTTTTGCAGTAATAACACTTTCAAGATCAACTAGAGCACTGATATCTACCTTGATATCGTGCGGCAGGTCTTTAGGTTGTGCTTCAATAGGAAGTTCGTGAACAGCCTTAACCAAAATACCACCAAGATCATCTACTGCTGGTGATTTTCCAATGAACTCAAGAGGGACTTCAACTTCAATCTTCTTACCCTTCTCAAAGACATAGAAGTCAACATGAATTGGTTCATCAGTTACAACATCGAACTGAACGTCGTGTATAAGAGCATCATGCTCTCCGTCCTCTCCCTTAAGGGTAACAACTGTTGATTCTCCAGCTTCGGTAAAGACTTTCTTAAAAGCACCCTTGTCTACAGAAACGCTTGTAGAATCAACCCCTTTTCCATAGAAAATAGCAGGGATACTAGCATCCTTTTTAGGATTTTCTCGCTTTTCAAGTTTAAGCTCTAACATGGCCATATAGTATATATAGTCTACCGCAAAAGTAAAGTCCTTAGTTATTGACCTTATTCAAAGCCACACCCTTCTCCAAGAGTGAGATGACATTCTCAGCCACAATCTTTGACATCTCACTCCTAGCCTCTACTGTAGATGAGGCAATATGTGGAGTCAGAACTACATTTTGTAGCCTTGCTAAACCTCTAGTTATCTTTGGCTCAAACTCGTACACGTCAAGAGCAGCTCCAGCAATTTGGTCCTCCTTAAGGGCTTTAACCAAAGCTTTCTCATCAATTACTTGACCACGAGATGTATTTATCAAATAAGCTGTTCTCTTCATTAGAGAAAGTCTCTTTTCATTAATCAAATGGTGTGTGGAATCTAGAAGTGGAACATGCAAACTAACAGCGTCAGACTCTTTAAGTAACTCTTCAATAGTATTAACTCGTCTTGCTCCACACTCATTTTCCAACTCCTCATTTTGAACTATATCAGTATACATAACCTTCATCCCAAATCCTCTGTGTGCCATTTTTGCAGCAGATGCTCCAATTCTACCAGCACCAATTATTCCAAATGTCTTACCTGGCAAGTCTGTACCGATAAAAAGCATTGGATCCCATCCTCGATATTTTCCAGCCCTTGTAAACCTATCCCCCCTAACAACATTTGAAGCAAGAGATAGGAGTAGCGCAATAGTATGTTCTCCAACAGTATGACTAAAATTGCCGGCTGTGTTAGTAACTGTAATTCCTCTTTTTGTGGCCTCCTTTACATCGATATTGTTATACCCCACTGCATAGTTAGCAAAAATCTTTGCGCTTGGTACAGCATCAAAAACATCACCGTCAATTGGATCCGTTAATAAGGTTATTACTCCATCATACTGCTTCTTACGGAGTGCCTTAATTATTTCCTTCTTTGTTGGAGGTCTAATACCATCACCAACAGTTACCTCATACCCTCTGTCCCGTAATATTTTTAGAGCTGGTTCCGGTATTTGCCTTGTTATATAAATTTTCATATTAGTTCTCTTTTACCATGTACTTACTTATATTAGACTTATCTCCATCTACTTTCTTACCGGGATTGAATAAATTCTTTGGATCAAATATATTCTTTACCTCTTTGAAAAGCCTAACCATATCGGATCCAAACATCTTCTCTAAATATGGTGTCCTAATAATACCATCATTATGCTCAGCGGTAATTGAACCCCCATATTCAACTACTAAATCATAGAACTGATCAGATATTTTCACTATTTTTTCTCTCTCTGTATTTTTTGAGAAATCCATTAGAGGAATTATGTGAAGATTCCCTGATCCGGCATGTCCTGTGATATTAGCCTCTATCCCACTATCCTCCAGCAGTTTTATTGCCTTTGGTAAAAACTCTGGAATCTTCTCAGGAGAAACACAAAAATCATCAATAAAGGGTGCGGTTCTTTTCCCTTTGACATTCTGACGAAGGAGATTGAAGCTTTCTCTTCTCATAGTCCAGTATTTATTCGCATCCTCCTTATTTGGAGAGACTCTTATCCAAACATTATTATCAGACAGTGTCTCTTTAATCTTCCTTACCTTATTGTCCAAAACACCTTTATCATCCTCTGCTAACTGAATCAAAACTACAAGTTTTGGGAGGCCAAACATCTTTATGCCAATGAAAAATTCTGGAATAAACCTAAAAGCAAACCTGAAGAAAGACTCTCCTGCTTTTTTGGCTACTTTTGGCATGAACCTGAGTCCCAATTTCAAAGTTGCATCATCAAATGTCTCAAGTCCTTCTGGCTCAATTGGAAGTATTTCTTTTACCACTTGAGGTAGAGCTTTCCAGTCTTTGAAAAAGAGAACTACTAGCTTTTCATGTTTTTTCTTCTCTACAAGTCTTACTTTAGCCTTTGAAAGTAAACCTAGTGTCCCTTGAGAACCACAGAATAGCTGGGTTAGGTCAAAAGTTTCTTTGTTCCAAACATCCCAAAGATAATATCCTGATGAGTTTTTAGAAACTTTTGGTTTTTTTGATTGTATTAGATCATAGTTGTCGTCCAATAGCTTGTGCATCTTCCGATAAATCTCTCCCTCAAAATCATCCTGACCTTTCTTTTCTTCTAATTCTTCTTTTGATAGCTTCTTGAATGTATAGGTATTCCCATCTGAGAGAGTCATGTCCATTTCCTCGACATATTTTTTAGTTTGGCCATATCTCAGAGTCTTCTCTCCACCTGAATTGTTCATGATCATGCCACCTAAGGCACATATTGATTTGGAGGCAGGATATGTTGGAAGTTCGATATCATCCATTTCAAAATCTCGGTAATATACGCCAGGTTCGACTTCAGCAGACAAGCCATCAACTGAGAAGTGGTTCATGTACTTGGTGAAGCTTAGAACAATAGAGTCTGTAAGTGGTCCTCCTGTCATGTCAGTACCAGCAGACCTACCAGCAAAAGGAATATTATTCTCCATTGCATACTTAACAATCTTTTCTAGATCAGAGGTGTTTTTAGGATATACTACCTTTTTGGGTCTGATCTCGAACAAACTAGTGTCATGACTATGTTCATCCAAAACTTTTTCGTCTTCTACAATATCTCCTTCAATATCCATATGTATGACATTATACATGATATAATATGGTCATGTTTGGAGTAAAAAACCTAGATTTTGTAGCTATTGGTGACATTGTTACCGATGCTTTTATAGAACTAAAGGATGCTTGGATTGAAACTGATAACCCAGAACAAAGTAAAGAGCTTTGTATGAGATTCGGTGACAAGATTCCGTATGAGAAAGTAGATGTAATACCAGCAGTTGGAAATAGTCCGAATGCAGCAGTTTCAGCTAAAAGACTGGGTTTGGAATCAGCCCTGATTACAAACCTTGGAAATGATGACTATGGGAAAGAGCAATTGGGACAATTAAAAAAAGAAGGGTTAAATACAAAGTTTGTAAAAGTACACAAAGGAATGGGCTCCAACTATCACTTTGTCCTTAGATGGAAAGCGGAGAGAACCATTTTGGTAAAACACTATGAGTATGAATATCAAATGCCAGATATTGGATCTCCTAAGTGGATATACCTATCATCACTAGCTGAGAACTCTCTTCCATTCCATGAGATGATTGCCGATTATCTAGAATCACATCCTGATGTAAAGATGGCATTCCAGCCAGGAACATTTCAGATGAAGCTAGGGAAAGAAAAATTAGGAAGATTGTATAAACTATCTAACCTGTTCTTCTGCAACAAAGAAGAGGCTCAGAGGATTCTTGGAATTACAGAGGATGATATAAAAGTGCTACTTAGAAAGATGCATGAACTTGGTCCAAAGATTGTTGTAATTACAGATGGACCTAATGGATCATATGTGTATGATGGAAATAAATACCTATTTGGACCAATGTATCCAGATCCAGCACCACCAGTGGACAGAACCGGAGCAGGTGATTCATTTGCATCAACATTTACAAGTGCTCTTGCGCTTGGAAAGAGTCAAGAAGAAGCACTTTCATGGGGACCAATTAATTCAATGTCTGTTGTTCAAGATATTGGTGCTCAAAGGGGCTTACTTTCTAGAGAAAGGTTAGAGAAGTTATTGGAAGAGGGGCCAGATGATTATAGAGTGCGGGAGATATAAAAAGCTTGCGTTATTTCGTTCTATTCTATTCTTTAGAAAGATCGATGGTGTGTCCACATCATTTGTTTCCTAGGAGGTATTTTGACTCTACAGGATGTAACCTGTTGCCCAGAAGATCTT
>JALEGR010000058.1 GCA_022763265.1 Minisyncoccota bacterium
CCTGAAACTTTTGATGTATATATAAACAAGAAGGGAATACAGGTAAACAAGTTGGTATTTGTTTACTCATCACTAGAGTCTTTCAATATAGATGAAGCTAAGGGGAAACTTTACCTAGAATCAAAAAGATTACTTTCTCCTCATATCTCCATTCCAATACCGGAGGAAATTGATACAGAGGATCTACAAGACTTTCTCCTGGAATACCTTGATCTAGAGGACGACCTTCAGGAGTCATTTTTTGAAGAGGTAATGGAGTACTTGGGATTTTAATATCTCTCTGCTATATTCTTCTCTATGCTCCTGTAGTTTAACGGATAGAATGCTGGTTTGCGGAACCGGTGATCCAAGTTCGATTCTTGGCGGGAGCACATGAAAATATTAGGAATAGATTTTGGGACAAAAAAAATAGGAATAGCAGTATCAAATGAGGATGAGACTCTGGCTTTTCCAGTAGATGTTATCCAAAGTAAAAGTGCTATTGATTATATTATTAAGAAGTCTCAGGAGGAAAACATCAAGACTATTATTCTTGGTCACTCTAAAGATTTTCATATGAAAGATAATCCAGTAATGGAGGAAGCTAATAAGTTTATTATTAAACTAAAAGAATTAGGTTTTGAAGTTATACTTCATGATGAGTTTATGAGCTCAATGGAAGCTTCAAGGATCCAGGGGTACAACAAAAAGCAGGATGCTTCAGCAGCTGCCATTGTTTTACAAAGTTATTTAGATACAAAACATGATTGAGTACGATGATTTCAAAAAAGTAGAGATAAGAATTGGAGAAATAAAGAGTGCCCAGATGATAGAAAAGTCTGATAAGTTACTACTTCTCCAGGTTGATTTTGGCGAAGAGGAACCAAGAACGGTTGTTTCTGGTATTGCTAAGTATTTTAAGCCGGAAGATCTATCTGGAGTGCAGTGTGCTTTCGTCACTAATCTAGAACCAAGGCCATTAATGGGACATCTTAGTGAGGCTATGATACTGGGTACTCACGAAGGAGAAAGTTTTTCATTACTTACTCCAAGTGTTAAAGTAGCCCCCGGAAATATATTGGGATAGTGTATAATGTAGGTTAATGAAATCAAGGCTCTTTGATTTTTTCCCTGTACCAAGAATATTAGCCATGCAGACAACTGGTGTGGCTGTCTCTGATGATGTTCTTCATTTCGTAAAGCTTGGTGAAGATGGACTTTCTTCATACGGTGAGACTAAATTGCCAGAAAATGTTATTGAATATGGGAGCGTAGCTAATCCAGGAGAGTTTGTGAAAATTCTTACAGATCTTCGCAGGAAGTACAACCTAGATCTTGTAGAAGTGTCTATACCTGAAGAGAAATCATATTTGTTTAAAACCACTGTTTTAGGGGAAAATACTAAAGATATTAGGTCTAACCTAGAACTACACTTACAGGAGAATGTTCCCTTTAAGATAAATGAGGTGGTTTTTGACTTTTCTATTATTTCCTCAGAAGGTAATTCCCATGAAGTGATTGTTTCAGTCTTACCAGTTGCTGTTGTGAACCAGTATCTTGGAGTTTTTAAAGAAGCTAGTCTTTCACCACTGTCTTTCCAGGTTGAGTCTCAAGCTGTTACTCAGGCTGTTGTCAAAAGGAATAGTAAAGAGAATGTTTTAGTCATTAACCTACATGATGGAAACAAGGCCGGATTCTATATTGTAGATGGAAAGAACGTTGTTTTTTCTTCTACAGTTGATGTTGATGGTGAAGATAGTGTTCATATATTTGATGGGGTGAATGATCAAAAGACTAGTAAGAAAGATGATTTTGGAGTACTGATTAGAGAAACAAAGAAAATAATGACTTATTGGAAAACGCATGATGGTAAATCAATAAGTAAGATAATTGTTACTGGAAATATCTCAGATGAGAATAAGATAATTGATCAATTGTCAGGCAATCTTTCAATACGTGCTGAAATTGCTAATGTTTGGCAGAATGCATTTTCTTTTGATGAGATAATTCCAAAAATGAAAAGAAAGGATTCTTTACGCTTTGCGGCGTCTATAGGACTGGCTTTGCCTAATCAATAATATGTCTATAAACCTATTACCACAAACAGAGAAGAAAAAGGTTATGCGAATGTATAGAAGTCGCAGGATGGTTGTTATTCTGGCTTTCCTCATTTCTCTAGCTATCGCTTCTGCCGTGTTACTTTTTCCAATATATTTTTTGGCAGATAGTAAGAAGGGCTTAGCTATACATAAAGAAAACCAACTGTTGCAAGACTCTGGCATCCCACCAGCAGATATCGTCAAAGAGGTTGGTCTTTTAAATAAGAAAGTTAACGCTTTAAACAAAAAGGAAGGAATTTTAGTGTATGAACTAGTCTCTGATATAACAGAAAACAAAAGCTCAAATATTAATATATATGGTATTAAGCTAAAAGAAGAGGTGGATCAGACCATTGATCTTTCTGGAAAGGCTGCTAATAGAGAGGCGCTACTTTCATTCAGGAGACAGTTGGAACAAAAGAATTATGTAAAGTCCGTAGATCTTCCCATCTCAAATTTTGCTGGGGAAATTGATATAAATTTTTTCATAAAGATAGTAATCGATAATAAATGAAGACACATAAAAGTAAAATTCAGATAAATGTGATTTTGTACACCATTCTTGCTCTGGTGATCACCTTAAACATTGTCCTTCTATGGTATCTGAAGGATAAGGTGGAGGATGCTTCTTTGCATCTAAATACGGCCGAGACTTCATATGAAGAAAGAGATCGGGTAAGGAACCTATCAAGAACATTTGATGAAATAAAGCCACAAATAGAGAAAATTGATTCGTACTTTGTTGGATCCGATGATGTTGTTGGATTTATTAATCTTCTTGAAAGGGAAGCTAGGAATAATAACCTTTCTACCGAAACAACTAACGTTTCAGTTGAAGAAAGTGCTGTTTATGGAGATACTCTAATAGTATCAATTACAACTACTGGGAGCTGGAACTCTATTATGAGATTTGTAAAAATTGTTGAGACTTTGCCGCACAATATTTCCATAAGATCTTCTTCTTTTGAGTATGGAGAAAATGAAGAGGGTGCTTTTTGGAGAAACGATATGACTATAAGCGTAATCAAACATAAATGAAACTTGGGAATATAACAAAAAGCATAAAGGGTATTTTAAAAAAAGGAGGTCATTCTTTTTCTAAGAAAGATTTATATAACCCAAAGAGAGACTGGAAGGTTATCATTTTATCTTTTTGTGTACTTTTGGTTCTAACTATTGTTGTACACACGACAACGTATCTTCTTGCTGAGAAGGGAGTTATTTTTAACAAAGATGTTGAGAAAGAGGTCTTTGATACAACCCTAAGAAGAGGAAGTCTAGATAGAACTATTGATGAGTACGAAAGCAGAAGGGCTAATCTGGATTCTCTTAATACTGGTGTTGTTCTTCAGGATCCGGCAATATAGCTTTGACTAAAGTACATTTCCTTGATACTTTTTTATAACTGTCCCCGTAGTTTAATGGATAGAACTAGAGACTTCTAATCTCTCAATCGAGGTTCGATTCCTCGCGGGGGCACAGTAAAACATTTGATTATTTTTTATTTACCTCTATAATCTTTGATACCGGGCGATTAGCTCAGTTGGTAGAGCAATTCGTTTACACCGAAAAGGTCGGGGGTTCAAGTCCCTCATCGCCCACAGTTATATTCAATAAAAAAGACCCACCTTAAGGATGGGTCTAGGAAGACAGGTAACTGATCTTTTTTAAATCACTGCCTCGTCTCCACCTCATACAGATTCTCCATAAATAGCTGTGCGTGTCAACAAAAAGACCTGCTCCGCAGAACAGGTCGGTCGAAAGCCTTTAACATAACCAGTTTCTTTTGATAACTACTTCAGAGTCAAAGAGCTTTCATTTGAGAACAGAATCAACTTTTTTCGACATCTCTCATTGTTCCCCAAGCCCATAAAGAACCTCTCAGTCCTTTATGAGTGCAGACAAATTTACTTTCTTTTTTAATGCCATGAATCGTCCGCAACCCACCAGAGGAGCCCTCGTCCCGATAGTGGCAGGTGACAATGCGTATGATCTTTTTGAATTCGCTCATTCGTCACCTCCTAGTAGATTTTCCATAAATAGACAAATATGTCAATAACTACCTTTATACAAATCTAGCTATTTTAAGTTAATTTGCTAGAGTAGATATGTATAAATAACATATATAAATATGCCTGATATAAATTCACAAATAAGAGATATAACAAGGTCTGTTAGTGATCATCAGAGAGAAATAGATAAAGCAGATGGTAAGATAAGGGATCTAGACAGGGAAATTGATAAGATAAAAAGAGATTCTGAGAGTAAGCTAAATACACTTGAGGGGAAAAGAAGAATGGAAGAGGAAACTAGAGATAAAGCATTACAGGCTCTAAGTGATGCGCAGGGCAAGCTTGAATCACTTACAGAGGCACTAAGGAAGCAGGAAAGTGAAAGAAATTGATTGTACTGTTTCAGGTAAGGTTCAAGGTGTTGGATATAGAATTTTTGTAAAGAAAAGGGCAGATGAGCTTCGTTTGTATGGATATATCTCCAATGAGGAAAATGGTGAAGTTTCAGTAGTTGCCCAGGGAGAGGAAGAGAAACTGAAAGAGTTTATAACTCATCTAGAAAAAGGACCACACTTTGCTAGGGTTGATGGGATTAAGGTAACTTGGCCAGAAAATCTACAAGATTCACTGACTCTTTTTGAAATAATATGATTCTTCTTGAAGATCAAAACTATATTGTTATAAACAAACCATCAGGAATGATGGTTCATGATGATGGGAGGGGAGATCAAAATACTACTGTCTCCTGGATACTAAAGAATTACCCAGAGATAGCTGGCGTTGGAGAAAAAATGGTCCTTAAAAATGGAGAGGTTATTGAAAGACCAGGAATAGTTCACAGACTAGATACGGAAACATCAGGAGCTTTAGTTATTGCAAAAAATCAAGAAGCCTTTCTTTCTCTAAAAAAACAATTTCAGGAACACCGGGTTGAAAAAACCTACCATGCTTTTGTGTATGGGAATTTAAAGGAAGACTCCGGAGTAATTGATAGGCCTATTGGAAAGAGTAAACGTGACTTTAGGAAATATTCTGCTCAGCGTGGAGCTCGTGGAAAGATGAGGGAAGCTATTACCAATTGGAAAGTTCTTTTTGGTGGTGATAAGTTTTCTCTTCTTGAGGTATATCCAAAAACTGGAAGAACTCATCAAATCAGAGTTCACTTAAAGGCAATTCACCATCCAGTTATTGCTGACAAACTATATGCCCCAAAAGGAGAGAAAATGTTAGGTTTTATGAGATTAGCACTTCATGCTAGGAAGGTTTCTTTCAAAGGTCTGGATGGTAAAAATATTGAAGTTCTTGCTCCATATCCAGATGATTTCGAAAGGGCCCTAGGTACTTGTAGAAAAATGGGCGCTGTGTTAGATTAGTGTTCACTTATGAATACAGTAATTTCACCGGTAAACATAGAAGAGAGGAGTAAACTTGATATTCGAACAGGAGATACTGTTCGTGTACATCAGAAGATCGAGGAAAAAGGAAAAACACGTCTTCAGGTTTTTGAGGGTCTTGTTATTGCAAGAAAGCATGGAAAAGAGGCTGGAGGTACTTTTACTGTAAGGAGAGTCTCACAAGGAGTAGGAGTCGAGAAGATTTTCCCATTATATTCACCAAATATTGAAAAAGTAGAGATTACAAAGAGATCAAAGGTTAGAAGATCAAAGTTGTATCATATCAGAGATAAGGCTGCCAAGGAGATTAGAAGGCAGATGAGAAACATCATTAACATTGTAGAGAAGGAAGAGGTAGTAGAAACGGAAGAAGTACCAAAAGAAGAAGAAAAGGTTGAGGAAGTAAAAGATAAAACCACCGAGTAGGTGGTTTTATCTTTTCAAGAACTTGAATCCTCTTATTGATAGGTAGCCAATGAATACAACTACTACCCAACTGACCCATTCAGGTACATACAGGTCTCCAATGTACACATCCCAACCGTAGATATTTCTAAGCAGGTGTGCCATTGAGACTATGAAGAACACTATGGATACTGTCTTGTAATATGTTATTTTGTTCATACCTTTATTATACCACATAGTGAGCTAAATAACTCAAATATTGACAAGATTAGTTTATCTATTGTAGAATAGGTAAAACTCCAATACCGAAGCGGGAGTATAAAATATAGGCTGAGGATGCACATTTACAGGGAGCTTGTTATGCAAGCCAAACAAATTGATGAGTTTCTGTTGAGGCAGATGAAGTCAGATATTTCTCTGGCCAACAAACTCAAGCTGTTCAATTCATCAAGTCAGTCAGAGAGAAATGTCATGGGGGCTGAACTGGACACTCAAATATCTCTAGTAATCCAGCCCCTAAGTACTGAGGATGCCTTTGTTGCTTGGGAAGATCTAGGCTATGATTATCGGCTTCTGTCCCATGTTGAGAAGAAAATTCTTCCTAACTCCATGTCATATGATGATGTGGTTAAGTACCTGAATGATGAGCGTGTCTACTTCCAAACGATCGACTTGTTGATGGCAGTGATTGATTGGACATTGGTTCCCAAGGACAGGATTGTCAAAGATCTCGGCATCCACGGCAAGAAGCGTGTCTGGGAGGTTCTTATTCTTGAGCATGAGATTTTTTCTGAGGAAGAAATTATTGAACTATGCTCGGGGTACTGGAGAGGGGAATATCAAACTAGCAAATTCATTTGTATGTATTGCTCTGATCTTCGTAAGATCGCCCTGGCTTCACCACTTCTCTCGCGAGAAAATAAGGTTAAGCTGGCTACTTATTTGGGTAGTACTAATGCGGCTAAGTATTTCGAAGTTGTTCTTTGCCATGAAAAATTTGATGACAAAGAACTGATTGAAATTGCCGAGTCTGGAATGGTTGATGGGTGTTGGTCAATGATCATGTCTTACCTGACAAAGTACCGCTATCTCATGAAAGTTGCTCGTATCCTTAAGACTGATTACGCTTGGCGAACTTTCATGGAAAAGACAGATCTCTCGAACAAGGGAGTTTCTCAGGTCCTGCGTGCTGCTAAGGCTTCGGGCTACCCTCCGATCTGGAAGCTTTATTTCCAGAAGGCTGGTGTACCCAGAATTTCCCACGAGGAGATGGTGAGGTATGGCCACAAGTTCTCTCGCTTTGGCCTGTGGGCAGTCTTGTTTGAACACATTGACTACTCCAAGTTATCCGTTGAGTGGGTAAAAGAGTTCACTTGGAAATGCTTAGAAGCCACTGCCACCTATCGATCAGGTGGTGCTACTGGAAAGAATGCTGGCTTGTTGCGTGAGAATTTTGAGGCTATGGCAGCTCTTGGGGAGAATATTCCGTGGGGTACTGTCTTAAGAAAAGATCGTATTGAGCTCTTCTGTGCCTATTCGTACCAACCTTGGCAAATTTCTATTGTC
>JALEGR010000005.1 GCA_022763265.1 Minisyncoccota bacterium
TGGCTTGCGGTAAAAATACACATTCATCCCCGCCCTCTCGGGAGCTATGGGTATTGGGGACGCTCCCTTCGGGCGGGGTTTCCTGTTTACTAAAAAAGAGCCCGTAGATTTCTCCACGGGCTCATACATGTCATTTCTGGAAGTTTAGCCTACCTGAAACTGGCTTTTTGGATTTCCAGTTTTCTCGGGGCGGGTTATCCAGCTGTATCATTTGGTGGTACCTTGTCCTCATGATAACAGTGTCCTCACCTATTCCAGATTAGAACTATGCAGGTCTATTACGGAACCACTCGATGTTTTTAAAAGGAACTCATAATCCTTACCTAGGCCCTTAGGATTTATGTCGATGCGGATCCCCTTGTTGGCTGGGCTCGCTGTGCTCAACAAGGGTAGACTAAAATTACTCTGTTCCTGCCTTCCATGACGATCTCCTTAGGGTTTGCGCGGTGTGGTGATTTGTTCTGAAGAGTATCATAGCATACCCCAAATATTTGTCAAGGACTATCCAACAAGAGCAATTATAACTCCAAGTAGTGCACAGACTAGAGATATAACCCAATATCTCATAGTTACCTTGTAGGATGGCCACCCTATTGCTTCAAAATGATGATGAATTGGTGCAGAAAGGAATACCTTCTTGCCTCTAAACCTTTTTGAAAACACTTGAATGAGTACAGAGCCCGTTGTGATTACAAGTGGGAATGCAATCATTGGTAAAACTATAACGCCATATCCTCCACCTAATGAATCTGTCATGAAGGCAACCACACCAAGTGTAATGGTAAGTGCCATTGAACCAGTTTCTGTCATATAGAATCTTGCAGGTGGAATGTTAAACCAAAGGAAAGCTAATATTCCTCCTGCCACTGCCACACAGAATGCCGCCAAGTCTATCTGACTCTGATAGAAGGCAATACCAGCATATGCCAGGAAGATTGATCCAAATACACCTCCAGCCAGTCCATCAATACCATCGATTACTCCACCGGAGTATATTGCTAGAGTTACTATGACAAAAAGAGGAATAATTAACCAACCAATGTAGACCTCTCCTAAGAATGGAAGTCCTAAGGTGACAATATCTAGTTTGAAGAAAAACCAAAAAGCTACTAGAAGAGAAACAATAGTAACGATTACTAGTCTTTTCTTTAGAGAAAGTCCTCCGTTTCCTTTCTTTATCTCAAAGAGATCATCGACGAGTCCAACAAGTGCACCTATCAAAAGTGTTCCTACAGGTATCCAGGTTTGATTTCTTGAAAGAAAGTCTAGTTTTATTGTTACGTCTGTTGGAAATATTTCTGAGACTAACCAGATTATAAAAACAGTAAGTAATGCGGAGAACCAGATAACAATGCCACCCATTCTTGGAGTATTTATTTCTTTATCTTTGTGGAGATTATTAAAAACTTCTGTTTCTTTTCCATCAAGACCAACCTTTCCTGCTTTCTTCTTCCACATTTTATTGGAATACAGAAAACTAGTTAAAGCTGGAGTGATTATTATTCCAATTACGAAGGAGGTAACTGCTGGTATCAAAATTTTTACGATGTCTATCATTTTAGATAATTTAATGTGGCTTCTGATAATACTACTACATCAGAGAACCTTTCTTCAAATGTGGATCCAAGAACTACAATGACTATAGGGTTATTTATACCAGGATCTATGATTACAGCTAAATTACCACCTGAAATGTCTGTATAGCCCGTTTTTGAGCCTATTAGAGCAGGTATTTTATCAATAGCTTCATTGGTGTTTACTGCCACATGATAGTAATTGCTAAGTGATGTGGTTTGGTAAATCTCTCTTGAGGTAGCCTCCAATACTTCAGGATGATTCTCTAACGTATATTCAAAAAGAAGCGCAATGTCTTTTGCTGAACCAATAGCTCCCGCCTGACTCTCATCATATATATCCAAGCCACTTTCATTTGAGAAGCTAGTATTTTTCATACCAATCTCTCTAGCTTTTTGATTCATTAGGTCAATAAAGTTTACTCGGCCAGCATTTCTTTTATCTGGATCCCCTGCCCTAATGGCACCAACTGCAGAAGCAACAGCTGCAATACCATCGTTTGATGATTCTACTAAACTAAAGTCTACTAAGTCTCCTAATTTCCAGCGTTCATTTGATATGAGGCCACTTTCTCCATATTGCTTCAAAGCCTCTTCATCAATTGAGACAGCTGTGTTTTTTGGTACAAGGTCAAAGGCAGTAACTGCTGTCATTATTTTTGCAATAGAGGCCAAGGGTTTTGATGCATCTGCATTTTTTTCATAAATTGCTTTTCCTCTTTTTATATCCCACACTATCACAGACTCTGCTTTTGTAACTGGTGCTATAAAGGTGCTATAGGAAACCTCTTTTGAAGCTTCTTTTTTTGTTACAAACTCTTCTCCATTTCTTGTTATAAGAGTAACGATAAGGATGAAAAGTATGACAGTTATACTAATCGGTAGAATCTTCTGAGTGTTCATAGAAATTAGAGATAGATTCTGTAACGTTTTGATACTCTGGCATATTTTCTACTTTTTCTATGCCAAGGAAAGAAAGTAATTCAGTTGTTGGTCTGTATACAAAAGATCTTGCATCATTTTTACTCACCACTCTATCAACTAGACCGCGGATCATTAGGTTTCGGATTATGAAAGAAGAGTTTACACCTCTGACGTAATCAATATCTTTTTTGGAAACTGGTCCATTGTAGATAATAATTGAGAGTGTTTCGATTCCTGCTTTTCCTAAATCTTTAGATAATTCTTCTTTTGTTATTTTTTCAATTAAGTCAGATGCCTCAGTTGATGTTCGAAGCTCCAATACTTCATCTGTTTCAACTAAAGAGAGACCTCTATTTGTTAGGGCCTCTCTAAGTTCATTAGTTGCTTCCTTCAAACCCTTTTCCTTTACACCTAAAAGCTCACAAAGTTTCTTCTTTTTTGTAGGTTCTCCTCTGAAGAATAATAGCGCTTCTAGTTTGGCAGAAGTATTCATATGTGCCTAATATATTACGGTATAAATGTATGTTTGACAAATAATTTATACATGTTATTATTACAAAGTAACTGTTTCAGAAACCACAGCACTTTGGAAGGACATTCTCATGAAATTTTGCAAAGGTTTTACCTTGATCGAGATTTTGGTGGTTATGACCATTCTTGTTACCTTGGCCTTAATCGTGATTCCGGCCTACTCCAAGTCGGAACCGGTTGGCTGGCATGAGTATTCCACTGTATCCCAGCAGAAGGAAGAGATTGGTAAGTAAAAATATTTCGCAGCCCCTGCACACACGTGTGGGGGCTAATTTTTATACAGCACTGTATTTGACAAGTATTCTAGATATGATATAATGTATATAGATTGTTTCGGGGCATGTTGCTTCGATATTGACACACGAATTGGAAGGAAAGTTCTCATGCTTAAGCTCAGTCTCATCCAAGTAATGTTTATCGTTGACGTGGCGCTCTTGATCGCGATCCTGATTTCAGAGACCGTGATGTAAGGAATTTATTTCGTTTCACAAAATCCCCAGCGGGTCTAACTGCTGGGGATTTATCTATTCATAAGTAGGAAGACCAACATTCTGTGTCTCTATTTGTATGTCATCAAATCTTTTATCCTGTACCACAGAAACTATTCCTTCTTTTACTAATTCAAGCATAGCAAGGAAGCTTACTACTACATTTACCTTCTCCTCCTTGGTCATTGTAGATTTTTTTCCAGAAAAATCACTAAAACTCATCTTGAGACTACCCATTACCCTATTTGTTAGTTTATCTATCATCTCTTCTAGACTAATTACTTTATCAACTACAGTCTTTTGAAGAACCTCTTTCTTTGGAAGAGAGCGTAGTACTCTTTTGATAGCTTCAACTATATTATTTGTATTCATTCCTTCCTCTGGTGAAAATACTGGTTCAATATTTCCTTGGTGGTTCTTAGGAAACATGCATGATTTACCAAACATGTTTTGCACATGTATTGATAGCTCTTTTATCCTTTTGTACTCCCTCAGTCTATTCTCAAGATCCTCGATATCTCCCTGTTCTTCCTCGGTAAGATCAAGCATTGGAAGAAGTGCTTTCGATTTTATTAACGTAAGTGTAGAAGCAATTAATATAAAATGAGCAGATTCTGCTACTGGCATATTCTCATATTGTTTTACGTATGAGATGTAGTCATCTGCTACTTTAGACAGTGCTACATCTGAGATGTGTAGTTTTCTTTTTTCAATTAGAGAAAGAAGTAGCTCAAGTGGACCTTCAAATGATTGCTGTTTTATAGTAAATGATTCTTGCATTATGTGTATATGTTACGGTACTTTACTTATACATTCAATGTGGTATTTTCTATTATAGAAAGAACAACAAGGAGACAAGTTATGTTCGAAGACAGGTTGGAACGATTCGAACCCAAGCCGGTTGGCTTTACAATTGAAAAACATCCTCGCCTGATCAGTTCTGATCATCCACAAGATCTAACTGATTCACAAAAGGACGAAGTTATGGAAGGATGTATCAGGCGTTCTTCTAGGAGGCTTATGCACCTATTTACAAAAGTGCCCCGGGTTTAAACGCGGTTTTTCTATTGATAAATAGTACTTTTTGTGTATAATCTGGTCCAGAACCGTGTGTCGTGACGGTCAAAGAACGTATAAAATCCATGTAGGCCTGAAACCTATATGTGATGGGACCCTGAAGTCCACGTTCTAAAATTCACGATAATATTAAGGGAGTTTTCAAATGCCTTTTGCAGTTGGAGTTTCAGAGATTACAAGGCTGTATAAGAACAACACGTTGTCACCATATTTCTTAGATATGTGGAGAGAAAGAGTCCAGGGGGACTTGGATAAAGTTATCTTTCTGTACAACATGGCTGTTCTTGTTGGTTCCTTATCTATCCTTGCTCTTGTGGCTGGACTGATATGGATTTTTATTATTTTCCCCGACAACTTTAGCATGTTGCCAATTTGGGTAATGCTTGGGTCTGTCTGCACTCTTTTTTTTGTCTTTTCTTCTTATCACAAA
Organism: Minisyncoccota bacterium; assembly: GCA_022763265.1. GTDB lineage: Bacteria > Patescibacteriota > Minisyncoccia > Phycocordibacterales > CAJQIN01 > CAJQIN01. The sequence goes on from JALEGR010000005.1 coordinate 5,025, forward strand.
AAAGTAGAACGACATGAGAATGCGTGTACAGATATCTATGCGAGTGCGGGTTTTGTTGCTAAGTACTTAGAGTTTGACAGTGAGGAGACTGTGCTAATTGGGACATACGAGTCTCTGAAAGGTATGGCAACTGAGTGTATTTGTAAGAAGATCAAAGTACTCATTGATGCTGAAAAAGAGTGTCAGAGACACCACTTGCATGAGAAGAAATATTTTGAGGCTTATCAAGTTGCTAGGAACGATCTAGCACGTACCTTCAATGCTATGAAAAGCCTTGGGTTAACCGAAGAGGACTGGGAACCATATTTTAAAATGGTTCAAGGTTAAATTCCCTACTAATTTGTACCCTGCTTAACAGCAGGGTTTTCTATTTATTCTCCTTGTCTATTCTCAAATGAAGTTCTGCTAACTGTTCTGGTGTAAGCTCTTTAGGGGCCTTCATAACAGAAGTCTGTCCTCCTCTTGTCATTGGGAATGACTGTACTTCTCGTAGATATGATTCATTTGTTAAGTTCATGATATTTCTTTCTACTCCAAGGGCAATGCCTCCATGTGGCGGCACTCCATACTTGAAGGCCTCAAGCATATGACCAATTCTCTCTTCCGTTTCTTCTTCTGAATACCCCATTACCTTATACACTGCTTTTAGTACATCAGTTCTGTGAGACCTGATACTTCCTCCTCCTGACTCGAATCCATTACACACAAGGTCATACTGTTGAGTAATGATGTTTTCTATGTTCTCTCCTTTTAGAAGATCTTCAATATGCTCCTCTTTTGGCATTGAGAATGGGTTATGACTGAAAGTCCACTTTCCACTGTCTGTTTTTTCAAAGAATGGAAAGTCTACCACCCAGGCATATGCAAGTATTCCCTTTTCTTTATCTTCCTCTGTTCTAAGGTCAAACTTATCAGCTCCATACTTTTCCATTGCTTCTTTGTAGGTAATTCTTGGGAATGGTTTTTCTTTTATTGTATATCCCATACTCTCTACTACCTCTACCATCATTCCTTCTATAAGATCTAGGACATCACTCTGATTTACGAAAGACGTTTCTATATCAACTTGAGTATGTTCAAATCCCCTATCTGCTCTAAGGTCCTCATCACGAACAGCTCTTGCTAATTGAAAGTATCTTTCAAATCCGGCAACCATAAGAAGCTGCTTATACTGCTGTGGAGACTGCGGTAGAGCGTAGAATTTACCAGGGTGTAGTCTGGCTGGAACTACGAAGTCACGGGATCCTTCTGGGGTGGATTCCGTCAGTATCGGAGTTTCTATTTCAGTAAACTTTTGTTTGAAAAGATACTCTCTACATTTCTGAATAAATTCGCTTCTAACTTTTATATTCTTCTGCATTCTCTCAGACCTAAGGTCTAGATATCGATATTTTAGTCTAGTTTCCTCATTTATCTCGCCAGTATTTTCTGATATTTCAAATGGAGGAGTTTCTGCTTCAGATATTACAGTTATCTTTTTTGCTTCAATCTCTATATCACCATTTTGTTCATCTTTTCTCATCTTCTCTGGTCTTTCATTTACTACTCCTTCTACTTCAATGATCCACTCTGGTCTGATTGTTTCAGCTATCTTACCCGCTTCCTTGTGTTCTGGTAAAACCACCATCTGAACTCTTCCCGTGGCGTCACGAAGATCAATGAAAATTAGTTTTCCATGGTCTCTTCTGATATTTACCCATCCTTTTATGGTAGCCTCTTCTCCTTTTTGGAGATCTTCTATATGTGTTCTTTTCATAATTTATATTGTAACAGAAGGGATAATAAAAATACCCCTCGAATTATTGATAATTCGCAGGGGCGATCGTGTCGCGGTGCCACCCTGTCTATTTACTTAATTTGTTGCTTTTCGGAGCATGCCGGAGGGTTCTACTTGCATACTGCTTTCTTCCCTCAACCTTACCAGTGTCAGCTGGGTCATTGGTTGTATTTATGATTATATGTTATTGACAGAAATACTCAAGGAGATAGTATTGGTTTAGAAAAAACATACGAAAGGAATACAATGATAATCTTGTTTTTTATCCTTGCTGGACTTGCCATTGTTGTCTGTATTTTGAGTATTGTCTTTCCGGTACCAACTCCAATAGACTATCTGAGAGTTTTTAACAGGGGTGAGTTTCTACCTGCTTGTGAGGTTTATCGTAGGATGCCTAAGAGTATCTACAAGAAACTAACTGTTGGTGAGGTCGAGGAAGCACTTACGCGACTAATGAGACAGGGTCTTCTTGCTTACACTGTTTCAAAAGAAGGTGAGTTTCTATTTAGTAACCCTCGTGCACCTTTGTAATGGTTATAGGACCACCTTGAAATATGGGTGGTTTTTATTTTGACATATTTGATAATATTTGGTATTAACTTATTAGAAAAAGGAGGTCAAAGATGAAAATCAAACCATTGGGATTCTTTGCCAGGGTTGCTGACATCTTAATGATTCCAGTAATGTATCTTGTTTCTGGGACTTTTCGTGAAAGTCCACAGAAGACCCATTTCTGGAACAATACTAAACTTCGAAAAGAAGATACTCGTTATCTTTCTGAAGAAATGATGATATGTTCCTCTGGCCAAAGCCAGGAAAAAGCAAGAAGAGGAATACTTTTCCATCTTCCAATATTGGGTGGTTGGAGAAGGTATGTTGTCATAAGGCCAACTGATCGTGATGTGAATTCGTGGTATATCGGATGGAAGTGTAGGGATCTAATCGGTGTATCTAGGATTCCTGTAAAAGGCCCTGTTAGGGTTTTGTGCGGTCCAGACGAAACCCTTTTCTTTGGAGTTAAAAGAGATGGGACTCAGGTCGGATTATCTCGTATCACATACGGTAATATTGGCGAGTTCTCTAAATATTCAACAATTCCTCTGCATTAGCCACTCTCTAAAGGGTGGTTTTTATTTCTCCTCCTCTAGCTTGTCTAATAGGTTTTCTATGGTAAGTTCCTCTTTATTCCCATCTCGAGACTCAAGGGTGATTTTCTCGTGCTTTACCTCTTCATCCCCTATTACTATGAAATATGGAATCTTCTCTACTTTTGCTTTTCTTACTTTCTTGCCAAAGTTATCATCTGAGTCATCTAACTCTACTCTGTAGCTCCTTAGTTTCTTTTCAACTTCTTTTGCATAATCAATATGTTTTTCACCTATAGGCAGTACTTTTATTTGTACTGGTGCTAACCAGAATGGAAATTCTCCGGCAAAGTGTTCTATTATAACTGAAAGGAATCTCTCAAGTGATCCAGCTACCGCTCTATGTATCATGACGGGTGTCTTTTTCTCTCCACTACTATCTGTATATTCAAGACTGAATCTCTTTGGCATATTGAAATCAAGCTGAGCTGTAGCTAGTTGCCACTCTCTTCCAATTGAGTCTCTGAACATAAAGTCTAATTTTGGTCCATAAAAGGCTGCCTCTCCTTCCATTATTTCAAAGTTCAACTTCTCTTCATTTGCAATCTCTTCTAAGACTTTTTCTGACAGATTCCATACCGTATCATCCCCTAAGTATTTTTCTTTATTATTTGGATCTCTAACAGAAAGAGCAACTCTGTAGTTATTAAACATTCCAAGGGTGCTATAGAATTCTTTTATAACATCAATAATGTTCTTTATCTCCTCCTTTATCTGATCTTCTGTACAGAATACATGTCCATCATCTTGTGTGAGAGATCTAACACGAGAAAGACCAAGTAGCTCTCCTGTTTGCTCATCGCGATAGCAGGTAGTTGTCTCTACGTATCTTACGGGGAGGTCTTTATAGCTTTTTGGAGTAGATGCATATATTTGAGTATGGTGAGGACAGTTCATTGGTTTCATTACAAACTCTGACTCCTTTCCTTTTAGTTTGAAGAGTTCCTCTCCAAACTTATCCCAGTGTCCAGAAGTCTTATACAATTCTGGTTTAGTTATGTGTGGTATCCAGACTTTTTTAAAACCATATTTCTCCTGAATATCCATGATCTTTTTCTCTATAGCATCACGCATAGCCATACCTTTTGGAGTAAACATTGGTAGTCCTGAGCCAACCAAATTAGAGAAGGTAAATAGGTCCATTTCCTTGCCAATTTTTCGATGGTCTCTTTTTTCTGCTTCCTCAAGCATTTTTTCATATTCTTCTAGCTCCTCTTTTGTTTCAAATGCTAAGCCATAAACTCTAGTTAGTTGTGGATTATTCTCATCTCCTCTCCAATATACTCCAGCAAGTTTTGTTAATTTGAAAGCATCAGGATTCATATCTTTAGAACTTTCTGCATGTCCTCCTTTACAAAGGTCGGTAAAGTCGCCCCAGGTGTATAGAGTAACTAGATCCCCATCACTTACTATCTCATCTATTAGTTCTAGTTTATATGGATTTTCTTTGAAAAGATTCCTAGCTTCTTCTTCTGTTACTTCCTTTCCTGACACATTTTCCCATTTATTCAAAATCTTCTTCATTCTCTTTTGAATTTCTTTGAGATCCTTCTCAGAGATTGGATTTTCAAATTCAAAATCATAATAAAAACCATTTTCAGTTGCCGGCCCAATAGTTGGTTTGGTATTTGGGTATAAATCTAGCACAGCTGCTGCTAATAAATGTGCAAAGCTATGTCTAATATGTTCTATGTTTTTCATATACCAACTTTTTTTCTAACTATTTCTATTTTTGTTCCAGCCTCCTCTCTAGCTTTTTGTCCTCCTTTGAACAGGATATCTTTTACAGATTCTATGTCTTTCGCGATTTCAAATCTTTTTTCTCTAAATGGTGTTATCGTTTCAGAAAGTGATTTGATTAATATATCTTTTGATTCTTTGTATGATAATCCACCTTTCTTGTACCCTTCCTCTATCTTACCCATATCTTTTGTGAATAGAGAATGTAGTGTGTACAA
>JALEGR010000059.1 GCA_022763265.1 Minisyncoccota bacterium
AACTAGACAAAGTATCACCAATACAGTATCTAGAGAATTACCTCAGAAAAGCCAAAGAATCTATGAAGTGTGTAAAGAACGCTTGATTAATGTACAATGAGATTACCTAATCTCATAAGTAATATAAACCTGTACACTAATCTGATTCTCTCCCTGTGGAAGACTAACAGAATCTCCACCAAGTCCATAAGCAGCTGACTCTAAGTACATTCCCTTTGGATTATAGTTTGACTCAGAGAAGCTAACTATTCCTTTCACTTTTACACCTAATTCTTTTGAAAGGTTTTCAATCTCATTTTGCGCATCAGCAATAGCCTTATCTCTTGCCTCTCTCTGAAGTGTATCTTCATCATCAACCACAAATCTTAGACCGCTTATGTTACTTACTCCCGCTTCTCCAACTGATGAGATAGCGTCTCCTGCCTTACTTGTATCTCTTACCTTAATAGAGATAGTTTGTGATACTTCATATCCTGAAATATAACCTTCTCCTCTTGGTGGACAATATCCACTAATACATGCTATTTCTGGGTAGACATATATTGGATAGGCATTGTATGCTGAGGTCTTGATATCTTTATCCTCTATACCAAAATCTTTAATTGACTCAAGCACACTATTTATTACTCCATCAACTTGTCCTTGTGCGTCTCCAACAGAACTAGCCTTCTTTGTGACAGTAAAAGAAAACTCGGCTATATCAGCTGTAGCAAACACCTCTCCTGTGCCAGTAACAGAAATTGTCTTGTTTGGATAGAAATCCCTTCCAATATATGAAAACTCTTTTAGGGCATTTATTGAGAGTATTAGAAGAAAAAGAGATACCATTAGGATTGGTAGCAGTAACCATTTAAGAACCTTATTTAACTCGTTTTGCATATTTATAAAATTATTAATAATAAATTATGACGAAAGACATCTGTAATTATTACATTTCTGCAATTTGCGTCCATATATAGTCAACACTTTCCTTAGAAGACAGCTCTACTTTAAGCCTTGTGGCAATGTTTATTAACAACCTTACATACCCTTCTTTTGAATCATCAGATTCTGAGATAACTTCCAGTATGTCCCCTCTAAGATCTACGCCTTCAAAGTCTTCTGGCACCAGACCGGGGATTATATCTAAGTAATCTTCTGGATTATTTGATTCTCCTATCCTTTCTGTGACAAGGTCTTCAAAGTATGAATAAAGATTTACTTCCTCTTGCTCTTCATTCACCATTACCGCACTTGTAATTGCAACTTCCACCTTCTCTGGAACCTTAACCGCATCGAGAAACTGCTCTACCCTCCGAGAATCTATTTCTTTTCTTTTTATTGCAAACTTCTCTTCAGCTTGTGCCACAACAATTGCCTCTTTAGTAAATCTACTTGATCTATTGAGAAGCAGGATTGCTTTATTATACGATCCAGCATCAATATGACTTTCGGCTTCCTCCAAAACCTCTTTAGCAAGAAGAATCTCACTTGAGTCTTTTAGGATCTCTTCTGCATCAGTAATCTCATTTGAAACCTTTTCTTTTAAGTCCTCTGCAATCTTACCATCTGCTGTAACCCTACCTTCTGCCTCCACCCTTCTTTTAGAGGCAAGAACAGTACTATTTTCAATACTCTCTTTAAGATCTTCTTCCTCCAGATCAACAAAGATCCTTCCGTGAGCCCTTAATACTGACTCTATGTTAGACTCAACTTTAGATGCAAACTCTGGACCCAATCCTTTTAGACCCTGCTCAACATCTTGCTGATGCCTACTAAGCAGACTCAGGAGCTTCTCTTTTTTTATATCATCCAACTTACCTTCTGAAGAAAGAAGAACCATCTCTTCCAGTCTCTTTGAAGCTAAAGCCTCTTTATACTCAACCCTTCTTTCTTTATTGATCTTAATAAGTCCGGCAAGAGGCTCAACAACTTCTGTCTTTACAGCATACAATCTATCCCCTGGTAAAGAGTCAGCAGATGAAGCTGCCACAGTTGATGTAAGTATAACTAGTATCAAAAGTGGGGCAAAAACAAACTTAGTAAAGAATAACTTACTCTTCTTTGGCTTACTTATTTTTACAAGCTTATACCTAACAGAAGCTTTTTCTGCATCAGAAAGAACAACTGACTTCCCAGCTAATTCAAGTAATTCTTCAACTGTTCTTTTTTTATTCATTGATTAGTTTTTTAAGCTTCTTTATTCCTCTGTTTATCCTAACAGATACATTGTTGTTACTCTCTCCTGTAACTTCAACAATTTCATCAATCGACATTCCCTCAATGTACCTCAAAACAACAGCTTGTTTGTATGGTTCCTCCAACTTTTCTAAGAAACCAGAGATTATCTTTACTTCAGATTCAGAAAGAATTTTCTCATCCGCACCAACATCCTCTATCTCAAAAGGTACCTCCCTACCTTCTTCGATCTTATCTAGAGAAACCGACTTCTTTTTTCTGTAATAATCTATAATCATATTGTTAGCTACTTTGTATAGAAAAGCTCTGATGTTATGAATATCATTTCCATCATCAACATACTTCCACACCTTAGTAAAAACTTCCTGCATCATATCTATAGCAACTTCTTTGTCCGAAACTCTAAAAAAACAATGCTTAAAAATATCATCCGCAAACTGGTCGTAGCTTTCAATAAATTGTTTCTGCAAAGAGTTATCTTCCACCATATATGACGTAATAGTCTAGTAGTTATTACTTCTTTAGAGAGTCTCTAATCTCTCTAAGCAAAGCTATGTCCTCAGGAGTATTATTAGTCTTTTGTGGCTCGTCTCTTTCCTGTTCCTTTAGTTTATTAATAACTTTCACTAGGATAAATAGAACCCAAGCAGTAATTACAAAACTAATTAAAGCATTGATAAACATTCCATAGTTAATAGTTGCAGCACCTGCTTGTTTAGCGGCAGCCAAAGAATCAAAATTTTCAGATGTTAAGTTTATGTATAGGTCAGAAAAATCTACCCTGCCCAACAACCAACCGATCGGTGGTGTAACAATATCTTTTACAAGAGATGTTACTATTCCATTAAAAGCGGCACCAATTATTATACCTACTGCTAAATCAATAGCATTACCTCGAAGTGCAAATTTTTTAAACTCATCTAGAATTTTTCTCATACATGGATAGTAGCACAAATACAAAAAAGTGTGCACTACTTAGTAGTCTGCATCAAAAACAGGAAGACTTTTTTATGTAATCTGCGGTAGTAGTAAATGAAATATCCACAAAAATCCAATTGCCACTTGGATTGGATTCCTTGTGCTCATAAACAACACGATATCCTTCTTTTTTAATAAATTTCATAAGGTTGTTTTCCTGACTTTCAAGAAACGCCAAATGAACTTTCCCGTTCTTTGTAAGATATTTTTTAGCCTCCTGAATTAGCTTTTTGTGTATAACAAAGTCTGGGTCATAAATACTATTTTGCCAAACATGCTCTAATTCCCTATCAATCGATGGTAAGTATGCAACAATACAGTCAAACCTTCCTGAAATATTTTTGAATAAGTCTGAGTGAGAAACTTCTACATCTAAACACTCGTGGATTATTAAATTTATTCTCGTATTTTTACATGCAGCCAAAGAAATATCTGAAGCAACAACACTTTTTGCACCAGACATACACGCCAATATAGTTCGTACACCAGATCCACATCCAATATCCAAAACATCTTTGCCCCTAAACATCTCAATATTTCTAGCAGATATTCCCACTATCCTGTCTAGACTAGGAAAAGGTGGAAAAACAGTTGGTAAGACAACCCATTCTAAACCTCTATAAGTAACAACTCTTGTCTTTTCCAGATCAATAAAGGGTATTGGTAACTTATTCATGTAAACCCATTTCTTGTGGGGCACGTTTATATGCAACCTCTACACGTGGTACACCATTTTTAGAGGCGTTTAGCTTTGAAATGACAACCGTAGCAAAAAATACCTTTGGATCTTTACATATACGTTCTGCTATTTGATGTGCAATAGTTTCTATTAGGATATAGTGCTCATCTTCAATTACACCACGTGCAATTTCTCGCGCATACTTATAGTCATATGTGTCAGACAAGGAGTCAGATTCACAAGCTTTCGATATATCGATTTCCATTTCTATATCTACTTGAAAGTATTGTGGATCCGTTTTTTCACGACCTGTTTGGCCATGAATACCAGAAAAAACTAGTTTGTTTAGATAAAGCTTAGATAGATTTGACATGAGAGTAAAAATTAAAATAAATAAAAAATCACCTAGAGAGGTGACATTTTAATCGAAACATATGCCAAAACCTCCCTATTACAAAAATAGTTTGCTAGTAAAACCTGACCAAGTTTTTATGTTTCTATTTAACAACATGCTTATAGATATTTGCAGTCTATCATAATTCTTTTGGTAAACAAGTATTAAAATAGAGACCCCTGAGATTTTTTATATTTAGGTAGTTCTTTTATATCTAGATCAAAATCAAATACTGTATTGTATGGTCCATGATCTGATCCAGTAGTTTCTATTTCCGAAAATGCCTCAGTTATATTTTCCTTAAGAAAATCACTAACAAATATATAATCTATTCTCCATCCAACATTTCTTTCCCTTAAATCACCCATATATGGCCACCATGTATACTCTTCCCTCTCTGGATACTTATATCTAAAAGTATCTGTGAATCCAAGGTTTATTAACTCATCAATTTGAGTCCTTTCAATCGGTGTAAACATTGTATTGTTTTCATTTTGTTTTGAATTAAAAACGTCTAATTCGCTATGGGCGATGTTAAAATCACCACAGAGAATAATGTTTTTGTTTTTAATGTCCTTGAAGATTTTAAAAAGTTCTTTATATACTTCTATCTTATATGGAATATCTCTTTTATCCCTTGCACCGTTTGGTATATAGAAGTTGAAGAGAATAAAATCTTTAAATGTTAGCTTTAGACACCTGCCCTCTTCATCAAATCTCTCTATGCCAAGCTCTGTTTCCACCTTATCTGGTTTTA
>JALEGR010000060.1 GCA_022763265.1 Minisyncoccota bacterium
GCATCTAAACCCTTATTTACAAGCATACTAAGAGCTCTAATAAATACAAAGTATGATTTAGATCTTGAAATTCTACCCACAGTAAGCATTCTCAAGCCACGACCATCCTTTTTAATATAATCAGGCTTGAAGATATTTGTATCTATTCCATGTCTTGTGACTATAACCTTTCTAGATGGCAATCTAAAACTTTCTTTTGAAGCTGTGAAAATCTTTGAGGGGAATTTTTCAGCAATTCTTAATTTTAAATCAACACTTTTATGCGTATACCATAGAAAGACTTTTTTTCTAAAAACAAACCTCCAAACGAATCCTGCTATAACAAGATATATTGGATTCATATGAACTAAAACTCGATCGTATTCCTTACGCTTATTCCAAACCAATGATATAAAAGTTTTGAGTACACTGAACTTACCAAAACCCCTGTCTTTACCGAGTGAATACACTTTCACATTAGATGGTAAATTATGCTCTCCTTCCTCTAGACAGAAAATAATTATGGACTCAAAATGTTTAGAAAACTCAATAATCCATCTGTGGAAAAAACCTAATATTGGATCATTTACTGAAACCTTCTGTGTAACGATTAATAAATTCATAGGTATTTCTTTATATGATCTGCCATATGAGTGGTATTGTAGCACGATAAAACCTTTTTTCTGCCTAGGATAGACATTCTTTTTCTAAGTTCTATATCAGAATTTAGTATATCTATTTCCTTTCTTAGACCACTTGGATCACCCGGACTAACTACTTTCACAATCCCACCTAATCCATAGTCTCTAACCCATTTCCTGTCAGAAACTATAACAGGAATACCATTAGACATAGCGTCTAAAACAACTGTTTGGCCAGAACAATCAGAGCCCCCATCTTTGTTGAGTGTTACAACCACCATTTTTGCTTTTTGGTACAACTTTTTTAATTCACTGTTACTGATATCGAAATATGTACTTACGTCACGGGGAACATTTAATCCTTCCAAATTTCTCTTTGAAGTAACAATAGATACATTATCCAACCCAGAGATAGCTCCAAGAAAATTTTTGTAGTCCCTACCCTTATCTTTACCAACAGACAAAATAACTTCACCCCCACAATACACCGAATCATGATATGTAGAATCAACACCAAAATATACAAATTCCAGCTTCTCTTCCGAAACACCATGCCTGATGAGAGCCTCCTTTTGAAAATTAGATAAACAAAGAATCCTATGTGAATGATTAAGGACCCTTATCAGAAGCTTCTTTTTAAAGCCATCCTTTTTTCTATTTAATGTATGCACTAAGTTAATGTTAAAGACAATCCACTTAGTTTTTATAAAAGGAATAAATGAAAAAACTAAGAGAACTGGAATAGCTACCGGCGAGATAACAAACTCAAAGGAGGCTATGTAAAATAGTCTAGACATAAAAAAAAGATCTGCCCACCTACCCTTTGATTCAATAAATTCGGCATCTTTAAAGTGATTAAATCCATATAGCATAGTGTCTGGTGACGCACCTTCCTGCACTTCCCTTATTAGTTTCTTCCTAGATCCCCCAGAATATATATATAAAATTTTATTTTTCATTTAAAAATTGACCCTTATATAAAGACATATATTTATCCTTAGATATTTCGACCCTCTTTGCAGACACATAAGCCTTCTCTGCAATATCCTCTACAAACTCTTCATTCTTAACAAGTGTTCTCATGGCACTCACAATATCTTTCTCATCTTTTTTAACAATTACAACAGCTTCCTTGAGATCATCACATGCAGGAGAAACACTGGTAGAAATAATTGCCAGCTTAGAATAAGCAGCCTCAATCAAAGATCTGTTATAGCCCTCATAGTCTGACATAAGCAAAAAGACATCTGACGAAGCATAGTATGGATAGACATCATCTTGCCAACCCACAAACCTAACTTTAGATATGACATTTTCTTTTATAAAGTAATCTTCCATTTCTTTTCTTAAACTACCATCCCCTACGACAACCATGCCAACGTCTTCAAACTCTTTAGCTATTTTAGAAAAAGATTTTGATAAAAGATCTATATTTTTTTCTGGCTCTATCCTTGAGACAACCAAAAACTGTTTCTTAAAATATCTTTTTTCACTATTTTTTGCTATCTCTAGCGAAGGTACGAATACTGGCAAGACTAAAGGATAGCACTGTATTGATATATGACTCTTAAGCAGACTTTCTTTTATACTTCTACTAACAACTCTAATGGCATCTGCCTTTGGTAGAATTACTTTAGATATAGAAATTCTAAGTCTATTTAAAATGGATTGTTTTCTAAAGTAAGGGCTAAAAAAGTTTGTATGTACCTGAACATGAAAGAAAAGCTTGGGATTATATCTTTTCATTAAAAAACCTACTAGACCAGTCTCGAATGGATCCTGAGAAGTTACAGAGTCTACCTTAAGAGTCTTAGAAATTTTGTATGCATCTAGAATATATGTCCACCTGTTTTTTGAGTTAGTTGGATACACCCATACATTCTCTGACAATTTAAATCGCTCAATATATCCTTTTGAGAAAACAACAACATGAAGCTCATCAAAAAGATTGCCATAATCAACCATTCTCTTTGCAACAGAAGAGCTCCTGTCAAAAATTTTTTTGTCTGTGCTTATACTTAAGAGACGCATTTATTTATCGTATTTGTTAACTCATCTAAAGTCCTGTCAATTGAAAAATTCCTGGCCTTTTCCCTGGCATTAATAGAAAGACTCTTGGCGTATTCATGGCCTCTTAAAACTTTCTCTATAGCAGTTACAATCTCTGTCTTGTTATTATATTCGACAAGTACACCACTCTTGCCATCATCTACAATCTCACTTAAGTTACCAACATTTGTGGTAATAACAGGCAAAGAAAACCACATGGCCTCAACTACTGCAAAAGAGAAACTTTCGAAACCTGTGTTTAATACATACATAGTAGCCCTAGAAAGCTCCCTTTTCATTTCAGGTTTATCTAAAAAGCCAAGTATTTTAACTTTATCTGAAAGACCCATAGACTCAATTTTCTCCTGAAGAGCAGCCTTGTCTGGACCGTCTCCAGCAATATGTAACTCTAGGTCGTACTCTCTGGACAACTCTGCAATTACTTCTATCAAAACATCAAAACCTTTCCAAGGGACTAGTCTTCCAGAAGAAAGAATGATATTTTTATCATTTACGTCTTTCTTATACTCATCTAGAAAAATACCATTATATATACGCTTAACCTTATTAGGATTTTTTACCCAACCAGAAACAAGTCTTTTAAAATATTCACTAGGAACAATTATTTGCGATGCCCCATTTGCAACAAAATTCTGTATACTTCTCAAAAACTCAACTCTCACTGAATACTTTCTTAACTGAAAATCGTCAATTGAATCTTTTATTCCATATCTTTGCCTGGACTGTTCCCAGGCATAATCCCCGGGCACACGAAGCCAAAATTTCTTGCGATATATTCTTGAAGCCAAGAGGCTTGGTAGACCAACACTCACCGTATCTTGTGCATATATGATTTGACACCCTTTTGACCTAAACAAAACTTTTATAAAAAACACTATGTGCCTAATTACCTTGGGCAAACTTCTAACCTCGTCAAAAGAGACAACTTTTACATCTATATCGTGTCCTGGTAATTCATCAAAAAGAAGCTTGGAGTATGTAGCTGGACCACCCACAGACGGTGGATATATTCCTGTAGATACTAGTATCTGGGTTTTTTTCATTAGCTAAATAGTACATCAAATACAGAGTTTTTCATCTTTTTAGATATTGTGTCCCAGCTATATCTGTCCAGAACCATATGATAAGCATTTTCTACTACGCGCTCAGTATGTACTGGATTATTAATTATAAACTTTACTTTTTCGGCAATATCTCTTGGATCATTTACCTTACAGAAAAAACCCGTCTCTTTATCTTTGAGAAAATCTACAATTCCACCAACGGGCGTAGCGATAACAGGTAGCCTTGAAGCCATAGCCTCAACAAATGAATTCCCAAATCCTTCTGAAAGAGACGGTCTTACAAAAATATCAGCAGACTGGAGTTCTGCTATTAACTCTGGGTGTTTAAGTTGTCCCGCAAATCTAACCCTAGATAAATCACTTTCTTTCTCTAATGAACTTCTTAGTTCCCCATCCCCAACGATAACTAACTTTACATTCTCCGGTAGATATTCAAGAGACTTTATAATATCTGAAACCGCATTTTTCATAACAAGTCTAGAAGTAGTGACTAGAGTCACCTCATCACCTATCTCTCTCTTTGGTCTAGAAAATTTTTCAACATCAACACCGTTTGGTATAACAATGGTTTTTGAATTAAACTCTTTTGCGAAATCTTCCAAGTATTTAGATATAGCCTGAACCATGTTGGCTTTTTTAATGATCATTTTAAATAAGAAATATACATACCTGAACTTCCATTTTAATTCTTTTTTGCTATCCCCTTCTTGTAGAGTTAGTAAGAATGGAACCTTGGGTTTAACAAACTTGAAAAATAATGAAGCAAAACCCGCATAACTTGCCATGATTGACCAGATCAGGTCATATTTCTTTTTTAGACTAAATGATTTTATAAAAGCAACAATAGGAAAAAGTATTTTGGGACCAGATATTCTGTAAACATTAACATTACCAATCCTCTCAAATTTTCTTTGTTTACCATCTAAATTGACAGTTATCATGTCAAATTCTACATCTGGTATACGTTTTGTTATCTCGTCCACAGCAATCTCTGCACCGCCAATGAAAGGTATGTAAGTTGTGGCAAATATTAGAACTTTCATCTTAGTATTTCGATATCATCTACTGGCTCCACTTTATTTGATGTTTTATTCATCCAAAATACTGCTACAGATGGTGCCATAATTATAAGCATAAGGATAGAAAGCCAAAACCACAAGCCTCTCGGTGGAGTATCGGTAGAAAAACCCGCACTGGCTAAATTTTCCACACCAACTTCCCGTTCTGTGACCTCAACAATAGGTTTCTCTGGAGAGTAACTTACTGGCTGAACAACCCTTTCTTGTTTCTTGGGATATATTGCCACGACATGTCCTCTTATATCGACCAAGGTTAGATGTGTAACTGATTCTAAATGTAAATTATAATATGGGATCCTTATCTTTGACTTTGGAGCAATATAACTGCCGCTAGGAAAAACAAAACGATCACTAGTATTTTTTATCATCCAACCTGATATATCTGCTTGTATATTATTCTTGTTCTCTATCTCTACATATCCATCTGTACCGACCTTAATTGAAACTATGTCTATGTTAGAATCTTGTACCTCAATTGATATAGAATCTTTTTCTTCTTTACCAAGCCTACTAGACTTCAAGGATACAACGTATGTGCCAGGCTCAGTATATACATGATCAATAATAGGCCCTCTGCCCATAGAACCATCTCCAAAATTCCATCTGAAAGCTATGCCTGAAACCTCATCCATATTCCGTGTACCGGTAAAAGTTACTGGCATACCTGTTATTATATTGTTCTGTGAGACCTCTATTGAAGCAATAACCCTATATTCTTCTCTACCAGTTGAAGAATCATCATCGACGGAAGTGGTTTCCGTAGACACCGTCCCTAGAGAATCACCATACCCCTTAGTAGGAGAGGAGGTTATCCAGCCAGATGAAGTGAGCTGAGGAGTTTCTTTAGTGTTGTTATCTCCACCAATATTTTCCCAATTGTCGCCTCCCGTAACAGTATCAATAACAGATGTACCTTTTATTAGCTTAAGTGTCTCACCCGAGTTCGAGAGTGCACCAGAATAGTCTCCTGATGCCCTGTCAAAAACTTTATATTGTCCTGCCCCAATGCTACCAAAAAGAGAAAAGGACGGGCTACCATCACTTGCCTCCATGCTCCATCCAGAAAGGTCAACAGAGGAAGAACCATCATTATATATTTCAATCCACTCGTTATTGTATGAGGAAGAGTCACCCATCCAGGCTATTTCAGTGATATAAATATCAGCATTTACAAAAACTGGTAAGAAAATTATGAGCAGTATAATACCCCTCATCAATCCAGAATCTTTTTTAACTCACCTTCCGGGATCTCCTTTTCTGTTTTTTCAGGCCCCTTCTTATCAGAAACTAATGACGAAAGTGCTGCTTTTAGGTCACTAACATTTTCCTTGCTAGGTTTCTTTGTATCCTTCTTTTTTTCTGGTTGTCTATTTTGCTGTTTTGGTTTTTCTGGAATAACAATATTTGCAAAAGGATTTCTTTGCTTTTCCTGCTGTTGGGGCCTTTGCTGCTGTCTCTGATTATTACGAGGCTTATCATACCTGGACCTCTCTCTTTTTTCGTGATCACCTTGCTTCTCTTGCCCCCCATCTGCGACAAGCTTTTTAACTAATTCTTCTACCTCAGACCTTGGTTTACCATATTTTCTTCTAGAACTTTCTATAACCTCTTTCTTGTAGGATTTCTCCTCTTTTTCAATTGGAGGAAGCGTCTTTGCTGAAAAAGGTTGCGAAGAAATACCATCAATCATTAGCTTTAGATAGATCTGGACGAATCCAAGATTCACCAAATCTTCCGCCGTAAATTTTGGAGCAAATTCTTTTTCTAAGATCTCTGCATCATATGCACCAACTCTAAAAGTTATCATTGTTCCAACGTTTCCAAAGACTGCAGCTCTAACTTCTTCAGACATTTGTTCTATGTACTGATGGGCAATAGTCAAAGAAAGTTCGTATTTCCTAGCCTCAGAAAGAATATCTGCAAAAGATTCATTAGCAAAAGATTGAAACTCATCAACAAATAGATAGAATCTTGGCATCTTACCCCCTTCATTATCAGCCCTAGACATCGCAGAAAGATACATCTTAGTAATCAAAAGGCTACCAAGAAGGTTGGCATTCGACTCTCCAACCCTTCCCTTTGAAAGATTCACAATAACAATCTTTTTCTGATCCATCATTTCTCTAAGATCAAAAGATGATTTTGGCTGTCCAATTATATTTCTTATCAAAGGATTAGCCGTAAATTGTCCAATTTTGTTTTGAATTGCCGGTGTGGCCTCCGCTGCAAATCTCTCTGTATAACTAGCGAACTCTTCTGTCCAATACGCTTTTACAGATGGATCAGTAATATTAGCAATTACTTTATTTCTATAACTTTTATCAGCCAACATCTTATTAACTGAAAGCAAAGTTGAATCTGGATACTCCAAAAGAGCAAGAAGAGTATTACCTAAAATATATTCCATTCGATCAGACCAGGTTTCCTCACCCCAAACCTTCTTAAAGGAACTCATCAAACCAGATACAACAAGATACCTCTTGTCGTACCCAACATCTTCCATAACATTAAAGGAAACCGGGTAATCTAGATCGAAGGGAGCAAAGTATAGAACATCGTCTATCCTTTCTTTAGGAACATATTCTAAAAGCAAATCTGCTGTCTTTCCATGTGGATCAATAAAAGCTATACCTTCCCCACTTTGGATATCCTGAACAGCCATATTTTCAAGAACAGTAGATTTGCCCATACCAGTTTTTCCAATAACATAAACGTGACGAGATCTATCCTTTTGTTTTATACCAAACTTTAATTGTTTGCCGCGCGCATCAGCTTCAGCAAAATATGTTACCTTCTCGTCATTATTATCCATTTGAGTAAATTATATCAGAT
Source organism: Minisyncoccota bacterium (assembly GCA_022763265.1). Lineage (GTDB taxonomy): Bacteria > Patescibacteriota > Minisyncoccia > Phycocordibacterales > CAJQIN01 > CAJQIN01. The sequence continues at coordinate 7,666 of JALEGR010000060.1, forward strand.
TTGACAAATTTAAGTAAAAAGAATATAAAGTATTATTAGAAGAAAGGAAGGTTCGTATAAGGAAGGTTAGAATCGTGTAAAAATGTCGATGTAGCTTCAGAGCATCAGATGACCACTAAGCACTCAAAATGAGTGCTTTTTTATTTCTCTAAAGCTCCAATAGTGTACCTATTGGAAGGAGACCAAATCATCCAAGATTTTACGCCAGCATCGTATGATGCCTTAATCTGATCCCTAATCTCCGGAACATCATAATCTCCTCCATAATCAAAATCTTGTATCCAAGTTCTTAGCTGTTCTGGTGAGATATTTTTACTTATATTTTTTGGTGTAGTTGTTGCATTCTTGTACTCAACAGTCCTATCATATGCAGACTTCATAGAGAAGTTAACTACTTCATACACATGCTCGTTTGGATTAGCCCATCCGTTGAAATTTTTAGGGTAGTGCGATGGATAAACCATGGGTGCAACATAGTCAAAGTAAGGTAATGTATATTCTAATATTTGTCCTATATTTAAGTCATCTGTGTTTGTAGTAGTCATACCAAATATGTCTGCTGATATAGGAATATCTCTTTTCTCTCTAAGCTCTTCATTTAGAAACTGGAAAAAACTTCTAACGACTTCTGCTTTCCCTGTTTCTGGATTGGATGTTACAACACTTTCACTGATGGGGTAGTATATATCTTTCATAGGGCCATCAGAAGGAAATCTTATGTAGTCAAAATTTAACTCATCAAAACCAAGATCGTAAGACTCAAGAGATAATTCTAGAATGTACTTCCAAAAATCTTTTGCCCCCGGATCAATATAGTTAACTTTTTTATAATCTGACCAAGTTGACCTATCGCCTTCCTTCTGAACAGCTACTTCAGGGTGATACTTTGCATAAAGTGGATCCTGAAAAACAGTAATTCTACCAATCACATATACACCTTTTTCATTTAACTCTCTGACAAATTCACGCATATCAAGTGCCCCACACCTATCAGATATGTATGGTTTGAGAATTTCATTTTCCGTATCAAAAGAAATGCCTCCTGAAAAATCCTTAATATCTATGATAATAGAGTTGACCTCTGTATCTTCCACAATTTCTACTAAATCGTCCCTGAAACTTGGAGTTCCAGCAACACAGGCTGTCATATAAATAGTCTTAACCTGCTCTGGAGTTTCAACGTATATTGGCTTAGTAGTCTCTACTAGATCCTCTTTTGATTCTTCTTTCGCAACAGTTGTCATTGGATCAGTTGAACTATAAGAAGTAGCAAAGATAGCTGGTACAACAAACCAGACGATCAAGATTCCTACAAAAGCCACCCCTCCGTAGGTATATGTTTTTTTATTCCTGATTTTCAATTTTTTTAGAATGATATTTTAGTCTCTTCAAGATTGATCTTTGCCAAATATTGAGAGAGGAAAGTGCAATAATAATTAGACCGGCAATAACTAGAAACACCTCTTCCCAGGTTCTTGGAAAACCTGTAATCGGTACAAGAAAAACTAGTATGCCAAGTATGAATATGGCTTTATTTGTCTTCATATATCTTCAGTATATCCTACTTTTCGTTAAGGAGCATATCCCCAACTTTATACACATCTCCAGCACCAACCGTTACAACCACATCATCACCGTCAATCATACTTGGAATATCCTCTAAAGAAGTTGCATGCTCTGCATCTATAAGTCTCGCAAGATCTACATTACTAATACTGCCATCATTTTTTTCACGAGCAGCATAAATAGGTGCTACTATCACCCTATCGGCTAATTTAAAACTTTCAGAAAAATCTTTCAGAAAAATCTTTGTTCTACTAAAAAGGTGTGGCTGAAATACAACCGTAATATTTTTACTTTGAAACTCTTTTCTAAGAGCTTCAAGAGTTGCCCTAATCTCACTTGGATGATGTGCATAATCATCTATGACAGTGCTACCTTTTTTTGTTACACCCTTCTTCTCAAGCCTTCTCCAGGTACCTGAGAAATTCTTAAGAGAAAGTTTTACTTCCTCATCACCAAGACCTAATATTTTCCCAATAGAATATGCGACCTTGGCATTTTTAACATTATGATTTCCAAAAACAGCTAATTCCATATCAGGAACCTTTGTATAATCAATAATATTTACATCAAGGCCAGAGATAACATCTTTTACGTTAATATCACTTGGATCACACACGATATATCCGTCTTCTGGTACTTTAGAGGACAATTCTCTAAATGCATCTTTTATATCGTCAAGATTTCTATAATAATCAAGATGATCCTCCTCAATGTTTGTGATAGCTAGAATATTTGGTGAAATATTAAGAAAAGACCTTTTATACTCACAAGCCTCAACAAGGAAATATTTACTATCTCCTGAAATAAAATTACTACCAAACCTTTTAACTAGGCTACCAACAACAACTGTTGGTTCTAATCCAGAGTCAATGAGAACATCGGCAGACATTGCAGTAGTTGTGGTTTTTCCATGAGTCCCAGAGACAGCAATAGTAAACTTATCTTTCGAGACAGCTCCAAGCATTTGCGGATAAGTGTAAGTCTTTATACCCCTCTTTTTTGCATCCTGTAGTTCTGGATGGTCGTCTGGAATTGCAACAGTATAGACGACAGTGTCGATATCTTTTGGCAAACTTTGATTTTGGTAATAGTTAACTTCTATACCCATGTTTTCCAATTTTTCTGTAACAAGTGACTTTGACTGATCTGAACCAGATACATTCTTCCCCTCTTTTATAAAAAACTGTGCCAAAGCTGACATACCAATACCTCCAATACCAATGAAATATAAATTATCCATACAAATACTATACAGAATATCTAATTGACAGCAAACCTTATCTATGGAAACATATCTGGAGACACCCAAAGTTCTTTAAGGGAATAAAGATGCAAACAGAAACTAGTTCGGCAGTCAGGTTCTTTCTTGAAAAGGGGGGGCATATTCGTGTAGTGGTCTTGGGAAAACCTACAGACTACTCTTTGCGTGGCCTTGAGGGACCCCATTCAATGACCATACCCAGGGTCAAGGAAAGTGTCACTCTTGCTTGCCTCAGGTTATCGGAATATGCTGACAAGATATATGTGCCCAAACTTAACATGTGTAATGCTGAGTTTGGACATCTTGATAAGCACACCTTTCATATAGAATCTTCCGGGGTAAGACTCATAAAAGGAAGGGATCCCATAGATTCTTTCGACTTAAATGTCGATAGCAGTGTCCTCATGAGAACGGCTGACTGTGTCACACTATTGTTGTGGCATGAGAGCTCAGACACTGTTGTTGTTGGACACTGTTCTCGTGACAGCCTCATATCAAGAGAAGAAGTTCAGGGTCGAATTCGAACAAGGAGTCACAGTAGTGTCATAAATGGAATGATGGAACGATTCCGTCATATCAGCCGAACAGGGATACATGCTCTCCTAATATGCGGCATAAACGGCAGAAACTTTGTGCACAATACCAAAGACAGAGCCCATGGTGTTTACAACCATAGGATGTTCCAGTTCTTACACAAGAACTGTTGGGACAACGGCAATATGTTGGGGGGATGCTTGTCTCTACACGGTGTCATACAAGATCAACTTAGAGAATACGGCGTTCCTGCCGAAAACATCAAGGTTGATGACTCTGACACATTTTCAAACCCAGATCTCTGGTCTCACAAGAAAGGTGACATGGGTAGAAACGGGATTCTTATAACGTATCGATAGAACCTCATTCACGTAGCCACTCGGCTACGTGTTTTTTATACTGATCTCCCCTGTCGTATTCATTTTTAAAGAGCCCAAAAGAAGCAAAACCTGGACTAAGCAGCACAATATCACCACTATTAGATAATTCTTTTGCTTTCTTTACAGCACCTTCCATACTATCCGCCTTTTCTAGGTTAATGTTTTCATTTATAAGCTTTGGTAACACTTTGTCAGTTCCAGTTCCAGGTAATAGAACAATTGATTTTACACGGGAAGCCATTTCAGAGATAAGTTTACTTGAATCAATACCTTTGTCATTTCCACCAAAAATTAAAATGGTGTTAGGAGTATTCGTTAGAGCCCTAAGACCAACCAGCGTAGCATCTGGAGTAGTTGCTGTCGTATCGTTATATATTTTCACACCATCCTTTTCTCCAAGAATCTCTAATCTTCCAGGAACACCCGCAAAAGATTCGACTCCTTCTTTTATTTCATCATCCGAAATACCTAGAGCTTTTAGAGACTCAGTTGCACAAGCAATGTTATACAAGTTATGCTCCCCTGGTATTTTAATATCCCAATCTTTTGGAATATCATGGGGACTTGCAGTAATTATCTTAGACTTGATATTTGAGAGACCAAATGATGTACCTATCAACCTAACCACCTTTTCTCCAAGAATCAGAAAATCTCCTCCTTTCTGAAACCTAAATATGTTCGCCTTATCAGACATATAGGCATTTAGGTCATTTTTATAGTAGTTTAGATGATCTGGCATAAAAGTAGTAAACACAGAAATATGAGGGCTAATCTTCCCTTCTCCAAAGCCTTGAAGTTGCCAGGAATCCAACTCTAGTACTGCGATCTCATCTATACTAGATTCTGGAAGATGGGCTAGTGTTGAAACTCCTTGTATATTTCCACCAAGAAAAGATTTTCTACCAGAAGTCCTCAGAACATGGTCTATTAGATAAGAAACCGTTGTTTTCCCACGAGTACCAGTTATTCCAACAATGGTTCCCTCAAAGAACTTAGCAAAAAGAGAAGTACTCATTTCAACTTTTACACCATTTTCTCTAGCCTCTTTTATATACACAGAATCAAGTGGGACATCAGCAGATTTTAGAATAAAGTCTCTATTTTTAAAATCTTCCAGTCTGTGCTCACCTAGTATAAACCGTATATTCTCGTATTTTTCTAACTGCTTAACACTTTCCTTTAAATCATTTTCAGTCTTTAAATCAGTGACAATAATCTCTTTCGCTCCTTGTTCTGCTAAAAACTTAGTGTCCCCAACTCCCCTTCCAAGGAGTCCAAGCCCCATGACTGTTATTTTTTTACCTTTAAACATATCTTTCATAACAGCCATAATACCATGATATTATAGACTAAATGAAAAAAACTACCCTATCATTAATAATAGTTTTAATCATAATAATTTTTTATTCTAGCTGGGATAATATAGATATTGTAGACGGAGATACTATAAAGGTAGGAAATGAACACATAAGACTCCTAGGAATAGATGCACCAGAAAAGGGGGATTGTTTCTATACAGAATCATCAGACATACTCAGAGAAACTATTGGAAAAAGGGATGTTAGATTAGAGATAAATGAAATAAATAGAGATAAAGATGACTACGGTAGACTCTTAAGATACGTCTATGTAGATAATGAACTAGTAAATCAAAAACTTCTGGAGGTTGGTGCCGCCAAATATCTCTCCTATTTTCCAATCACAAAAAGTGAATCCTTCAAAGAGGCTGAGATTAGAGCAAGGAATAAAGCTTTGGGAATCTGGAGTGCCTGCAATTAAATCTCCTCAACCAAAATCATATTGGTATCAATAGATTTGTCATTAAATGGAACACCAGCAGTAATTACAACCTTATCTCCCTTATTTGCTAGACCTTTCTTTATACAATGCAGCCTAACTATATTCATAACTTTGTCCAAGCCTTTTTCCCTCTTTACCATAATAGGATGGCAACCACTTATTAGAGCCAGAGACTGAAATGTTCTTTCATTTGGAGTAGCAGCAATAATATTTGCATCTGGTCTAAATCGAGAAATCATTCTTGCAGTAAATCCAGATTCAGTAAAAGCAAATATCAATCTTGCACCAACATCCTGAGCAATATTTACAACTGAAGCGGTTATAGAATCTGAGACAGGAACTTCACCATCCCCTTCTCCATTATTTGCTGCAAATTCAACTTCAGAATTAGACCCTACTTCACTGGCTACCCTTGTCATAACTTTAACAGCTTCTATAGGATATTTGCCTAGAGTAGTTTCTTCTGACAACATTACCGCATCCGTTCCGTCAATAATTGCATTTGCCACATCTGAAACTTCTGCTCTTGTCGGTACAGGAGAGGTTATCATGGACTCTAGCATTTGAGTTGCAGTAATAACTGGCTTACCTAATATATTACAGTATCCAATAATCTCTTTTTGAATTAGAGGCACTTTCTCAGCAGGTATCTCAATTGCCAGATCTCCTCTTGCTACCATTACACCATCAGATGCGTCAATAATCGCATGTAAGTTATCAATTGCCTCATGTGTTTCAATCTTTGAAATAATTTGTGCATCACACCTTCTCCTTTTCAGCATAGAACGTAACTCTTTTATATCTTCTGGCCTCCTGACAAAGGACAAGGCTATATAATCAACTTGGTTTTTTACAGCAAAATCTAGATCCTTTTTATCCTTTGCTGTTAGTGAGCTAATTTTCAAATTAGCACCTGGGAGGTTTACACCCCTTTTGCCACCAATAGTTCTTGAATTATTTACTCTACAAATGATATCAGTTTTACTTACTCTTTGAACTTTCATTGAAATCCTACCATCATCCAAAAGAACATCATCTCCCTTCTTTAAGTCTGTAGTAATATTTTTGTAGCTAACGTGTACCTTTGACTCATCACCCATAATCTTTCTAGTAGTTAAAGTGAACTCTTGTCCTTTTTTTAGATTAACCTTTCCAGAAGAGAACTCACCAATTCTTATCTTGGGACCACAAAGATCCTGCAATATGGCCAGAGGTCTACCAGTCTCTTTACGTACTTTCCTAATGTTATCAACCTTTCTCTGTTGTTCGGCGTGATCACCATGTGAAAAGTTAAGTCGGCAAACATTTAGACCCGACTTCTTTAACCTTAATAAGTTCTGGTAATTCTCTGTAGCAGGACCAATCGTCCCAACGATCTTTGTCTTTTTGTATGAAACCATAAGCATCTATAATATCGTATTCTAACAAAACTTCAAACAGTATTTGGTACAATACTTAAGTATGTTAATTTTAATATTTTTGTTCATACTTGGATTCTTCATATTAATAAAAAGTGCGGATCTAGTAATAAGGGGTTCTAGTTCTATATCAAGATATCTAGGTATATCAGAATGGCTCATAGGAGTTGTCATTGTTGGTATAGGAACCTCTTTGCCAGAACTTGCAATTAATGTTGGTAGTGCCTTTGCTGGAACTCCAGTCGGAGTTGGAACAATCTTAGGATCTAATATATTTAATTTCCTCGGCATTCTTGGAATGGTTTCCTTCATGTCACCGGTACATATGAGAAAAGAGTGGGTCAAAATAGACCTGCCTCTCAACATTGCCATAATTGTAGTAACCGGGCTATTTCTTCTCTGGAATGGGGGTGGAATAGTAAGATCAGAAGCCATAATACTTTTCATCCTTTTTATAGCTTGGATGTATTACATGGTTAGAAGAAAAGATGATGATTTTGTACAACCACACCAGGAAAAATCAGATACCATAGCTTGGCACATATCTGGGCTTTTGATATTAACTGGGCTGGCCGGAGTATTTCTAGGAAGCAATTGGATTATAAGTGGGGCAGAAAAGATTGCCAACTTAGCAGGACTTTCACAAGGACTAATTAGTCTAACCATTATCTCTTTAGGAACATCTGTTCCAGAAATTGCTGTATCTCTTCGAGCTATTATGAAAAAGAATTCTGCTATTGCTGTTGGTAACTTAATAGGTTCGAATATATTTGACTTGATTGGAATATTTGGAATAACAGGAATTCTTATAAATATCCCAATGCCTCAAATGTTTAAATTTGACTTACTATTTCTTTTGATCACATCATTAATATTTACAATCTTCATCTTTATAGGAAAAAAATATACCATATCAAGATGGCAGGGACTTGTTTTAATCCTTGCATATATTATGTACCTGATACTGATAAGTATCAGGGGATAATGTGCGCATGCCAGGACTCGAACCTGGGACCTCGTCATTATCAGTGACGCGCTCTAACCACCTGAGCTACACGCGCAAGTAAGATAAAAGATAACAAAAAAGCCGTCTGACAACAAGTACAAACGACTTAACACCCTAGGAACGTTGCCCTAGTGTACAATAAATATCTTTACAACTGCGTAAAGACCAAAAGAGGCGAAATTCAGGACAGCAGCAAACAGTAACCCTTGCATTGCTGGACTTAGAGTGAAAAACCTTTCTTGCATCTTTTTCATGCTCGAACCTTCCTTTGTTTAGACCAAAGTAATCTATACGTAGAATATCACTTAGTAACCAATGTGTCAAATGAAAACCGCCTGACAACAAGTGTTGCCAGACGGCGCGTTTCTCCTTCTCCGCCCAGTTAAGGTCGGTCATTGTAGGATCTGACCGCATCGTCAAACCCCGGATCTCCCCGGCGAAGCGTCTTACCATCAGCCGTTTTGACCAAATTGATCTTGTGATCATCACGGCTGTAGCCCACCTGTGGCTTGTCCAGGTTCATTTTTAGACCCCAAACCACAAACGCTATTACAGAGATAACGACCAACAGTCTCGCCAGCCACACAAATAATTCTTTAAAAGACATGGTTTGCCTTCTTCCGAAAACAAAGGTGCGTGAGTGGACTTATCATGCCACTCTCAGTCGAATACATTTGAAAAGCCTCCGCTCTCCAAACATGAATTTAGCTCTTTTTGAGAGCTTTCTTAACCTTTTCGATAATAATCGAAAGGTCAAGAGTTTCCCCCGGACAATGCTCATGATGTCTTTGGACCGTCTTTTCCGATGGAATAATATCATACTTTTGACACATTTCTGTAATCAAAAGCACAAGTTTATCCATCTGTTTTTCTGTGAATCTGGTTTTTCCAACTAAACATATGCCAACCGAACCCCTGTTTCGGCCTTTGGCATGAGCTCCCATTTTATCTATGGGACGCCCTCGCTGAATTTCCCCATCGACACCAGTTCCATTGGTGATCACAAAGTGATAACCAATATCTGACCAACCACGCACATTAACATGGTACTTACGGAAGACTTCCACGTTACCACTTAATGTGTCTGAGTGGTGAACCACAATAAATGCAACTTTCCTATGGCCCTCAGTACCGTGTGTGGTTTTAGAGAAGATGAGCAACAAGCTCACCACGATAAGAAATGTTCGAATCATTTTATGCCTCCTTTCGATCGAACATGGCGATATCCTTTTTAAATGACTTGAAAGAACAAATACCAACGCTTGGTATTGAATTACTAATTGTATCAGATAATATAGTTTTGTCAATAGTAGTATTCAAGTAAAAACACCCCATTTCTAGGGTGTTTTTATAGTATTCTCTGTTTTGTTCCGTTCATTGTCTTAGTCTTTCCTAAGAGTCAAATTGAATTTAGGGTTTACAATCATTACCCGTTCCATGCTCAATTGAGGCACAGAACACCGACCGATCACCACTCTTTATAAAAAGAGGGGTTGTTCGATTTGAAATAATCCACGACCAGCTTCCGCTAGCCGTGCCTTGTTCATGTTGTTACCCTCATGTCGCCATGAGGCATGGACTATATCATCACCCTTGTTTGAAAGATTTTTGCTTTTCTGGGATGCCAAGATCCTATTTTACAAGCAAAGTCTTTGTGAGATTTCCAGGAAACGTATATTCTCCAGTAATTTGGATCAACACGTTTACTAGGATTGTGCATCTTTCCAGTACTAATTCCTAGACTGGAAAGCATACTTGAGAGTTTTTTAATTTTATCCTTATCCTTTTGAACCAACTGAATATAGAAATCGGCTTCTTTGTTTCTAGGTATGCCACCTTCAGCATCGAAGAAACCTCTGACATAAGCTGATATTTCTGAATCAGTCTTTAGATTCAAGGGGTTAAATTTAAAATCAAGAAACCCAGCAAGCGTTTCTAGTGTGTACACATCACGATTTGTCTCTCTATATATCCAGGAATTATATCCAATTTCTTGAAATAGTTCCTTTAGAACAAATATCCATTCTTTACCTTTTTGAGTAAAACGATATCGTTTTCCTTTATTGAGAGATGCATCATGAAGCGCACCCAACAGATAAGCTTTTATCTCATCTCCACAAGGGGCTTGGCGTGTAGTCTCTGAGGGGTCAATTACGACTTCCCTGCTGATTTTCTGCACCTTTAGCATTGTCACTAACGTTATATATAAATTATATCACGTCAGTAGCTAAGGATTCTCAGGTTTTCCAGCATATAGCCAAGTTTATTTTTCTAAGGATTACTCCCTAGCGTCGCAACGCCGGCAGTTTGCCGGTACGACTTAGTCCTTGTTACTGAATTCACCTTAGGCCACTCTAATGAGCAGACTTCGGGTGCTCCCAGCTCCCTTGACTTGACGGGCGGTATCTTGTGTGGTGTAAATTACTCTATCACCTTACAAACACCACTGGGCAAGCGGTTTTCCCGCACCCTAGCGGTTTCCATAGGTTCTAGCTTTTTTGCCGAGAGTTCGCATTTTATCACGAACTCTACGTATCTCCTCTAGACCTTTCTTAGTTAGATGCTTCTTTTGAAGCATCATGAGGACTATCTTCTTGAATAGCTTATATGACTCAAGATTTTTAGCTTGAAGTGGACAAGCATCCAAGAAAGGAAACAGATATTCTCGCATATCCTTATTGCTAGTGATTTTATATTTAGCGTGCGGATACCAACCATATCGATCATACGAACAGTCAAATATCTTTCCGCAGCCAATGGTGACTAAGATCCTTTCTAAGATTACTTGATCATCTTTCCTGACCTCAATCTCAAATTCTGGTCTAACATCAAAACCACTTTTTGTAGTTTTATGTTTCCCAATGCTAATTGAAAAAGATCCTTCGCCATCTATAAAACCTGCAACATAATGCGGGTTAAGCTTCTTCCTACGAATTTGTTCCTTCCCAATAGGACCTTTGAGTTTTGGATTTCTCTCAAATGGTTTCCTCTTGGTACTACGAACTCTGCTGACTTCTCGCATATCATCTATTATACATTGCTATATAATATACCTCAATGTTAGTTCACACAGAGGAATACACGAGATCTCCCGCGGTAACCGCAACACCTTTTAACCATATCTCGATACCACTGCACTTATAGTAAACATTTTTCACAAAGACTTCCTCATGTACTCGCAGAGTGGTCCTTTACTATAAGCCTTACTACTGATATTCAAGCTAAGATTTGCTAATTTCCCCCTTCACTTATTTCCTCGCGGAAATAAACTGGGATTTCGCTTCAAAACATTGTGAATGTGTTTTGGTTGGATTTTCACCAACTAGTGTACACGATCGCACGGCGACCCGAGTACAAGACTTGAGAACGTATTCACCGCGGTATAGCTGACCCGCGATTACTAGCAATTCCAACTTCATGGGGTCGAGTTTCAGCCCCCAATCCGAACTGGGGCGACTTTTCTTAGGATTTGCTCAGAGTTACCTCGTCGCTTCCCGTTGTAGTCGCCATTGTATCATGTGTGTAGCCCAAGACGTCGAGGGTCATGCTGACCTGGCGTCATCCTCACCTTCCTCCCAGCCCTCTAGACACAATAATTTGTGTACAAAGGGCTGGGCAGTCTCGCCAGACACTTGTAACTGGCAATGAGGGTTGCGTTCGTTACCCCACTTAAGGGAACAATTCAAACCACGAACTGACGACGGCCATGCAACACCTGCTCAACTGTCCGAAGAGGGCTTCCGTTTCTGGAAGCTTTCAATTGAGTGTCTAGTCTTGGTAAGGTTCTTCGTTTATCGTCGAATTAAACCACATGATCCACTGCTTGTGCAAGTCCCCGTCTATTCCTTTGAGTTTTAGCCTTGCGGCCGTACTACCCAGGCGCCAGACTTAACGCGTTAGCTTCGCCTCTCAGAGGGTCGATACTCCAAAAAGCTAGTCTGGATCGTTTAGGGCTAGAACTACCGGGGTATCTAATCCCGTTCGCTACTCTAGCTTTCGTGTCTCAGTGTCAGGAATACGCCAGTGTACTGCCTTCGCTTTTGGTGTTCCCCATGATATCAACGGATTTCACCCC